>JALZVU010000057.1 GCA_023301795.1 Granulosicoccus sp. | reverse complement strand
CTCCTTTTAATTGTCAGTATTGCTTTGTTAACGGCGTGTAGCAGCAGCTCTACTGAACAAATTGACAACCCCGATGCATCGGTTATCGTGCAGCAGGGTCTTTTGGATTTTGATTGGACGCTGGAGACCGTACGCGATGCTGACGGAGTCTATTACCCACTGCCATTGAGCCCGACGTACAGTCTGCGTTTTGAGACTGACGGTAGTATTAGTGGAACCGCCCTTTGCAACGGAGGCAGTGGTGACTGGCAGGCGGATGATGCCACGTTAAGTATTTCGAATTGGTTTGAAACTGAAATCGCGTGTGAGTCGAGTAGCAGCATCTCCGTAGCTGCTGGCGATATTATTCGGCGCCTGTTCGTCAGTGAAATGATAATACCGCGTATAGATTTGGAGCGATTGTTTCTTGATATGGGAGACAATGCTCAACTGATATTCTCTGGCCGTGAAAGACGAGACGATGAGCAAGCAGTTCGAGTTGAATTGCTGCTTCGCTCTGAAGGATCCGCTCGCGCTAGTAATGGCAACCCCGTGTTTGCTGATCTTGACAGCCCTTTTGTGATCTATCGCGATGCTGAATCGCTGCTTGCGGACTTCGCCCTATTACCTGAAGAAGAATCACCCTGGCCGACATTGCCCGATATAGATTTCAGTAACAATATTGTCATCGCAGGCTACTTGCCTCTTGACGGTGCAATCAGTAGCGATGTAGCGGTTCGCAATGCTAGAAACACTGAAACCGAGCTTGAAATTGAGGTGGCTTATTTTGGTCCAGAGATACCAGACGAAGTGTCTGCAAGCTCCTGTGATTTCGACACGGCATTGTCGGCACCCTTCACTTTCGTGCGCATCGAAAGTGTAAATGAGCCCATTATTTTGTCAGAGGTTGCCAGATCCAACTGCAGTGGTATCCCTCTACCCACGGAACAGGTCGGTGTTGGAGCGGAATCGGTCGGCATTGCGGATACTGATGGCACGTTGGACGGTGAGTCCGTGGAAGAGTCCGTGGAAGAGTCCGTGGAAGAGTCTGTCGAGGAGTCTGTCGAGGAGTCTGTCGAGGAGCCTGTAGAGGAATCCGTGGAAGATTCCGTAGAAGAATCCGCGGAAGAATCCGTGGAGGAGTCTGTGGGGCAGCCGATGGTTGATCCAGTGGAAGAGTCTGTGGAACAGCCGATGGTTGAACCTGTGGAAGAATCAGAGCCGGTTAGCGGACCAACTGGTGGCGGCGAGCCGCCAGCCTTGGATCTCTCGAAAGTCCAATGGCTGCACACTGATGTATCAGAGTGGTCTGAGACATCCAATTTAAGCAGTGTCATGTTTGATGCAGGTGGTGGGATATGCCTGAATCATGATAAAGCGAACAGCTGGCCATCCAGAAATTTGTTCGATGCGGATCTTATAGCAAACGCTTGGGTATTTATCTGGAATGAGAGCGACGATGTTTGGTACGGAGCAACCTGGGAGTGGTTCAGACCTGGGCAGACTTGTAAACGCGCATCCTCTGTAGATGGTATCCACATAAAACGAGGCCCCTATAGCGAGTCGAGTGGATGGGAACCAAGCAGTGGAGAAACTCTCTACTTTATGGTTAGTGGACTTGCCAGAAACTCTGAGAGAAACGTGCTCGAGCGTTCTGCACCTATCAAGGTCATCTGGCCTTAGATTATAAATCTACACGCTAGAACGAGGATCAACGCACTCACTAGTGAGACGGCCTATGCCAACTAGACACGGTGCAGTTAATCGTGTTTGAGCTGATCAAGTTTTTACATCGTGTGCTACGCAGCACTCAGCGCTAGCTAGCTCCTGCAAGCCTAATCAAGCGCCTCAAAATTGCCCACATCGGTGAACGTCAACCAGGTAGCCTCCAGCCCTGCCTGCCCCACACCCGGCTGCGCCCAGTCACAGACTCCCTCTGGAAAGGCCGCCACCAAGCGCGTTTGCTCCTCCGGTGAAAAACTCGCGCTGTAGTCTTCAAATGCCACCGGCCTGAGCTGGCACTTGATAATGTCATTGGCCAAAGGCCCGCCAGCAACTTGCCTGGGTGGCGGAAAAGCCGGATAGAGATCATTGCACGCAGAAGTTCCGACCCCACCGAACACCTGTTGCTCGGCGATGAAACGGTTTGTCCCATCTCGCGTAAAGCAACCATCTACAAGATCGGCTGGCTTGTTGCGCAAGGTTCGCTCGATCGCCGAGCCATCGGCTGTATCGGCATCGATGTTCGCCAGCCACTCATCCATGCGTGCTAAAGACGCGCGCTGGATATTGTTGAATCGCTGCCCATCGGTTGCCAGTTCGTCGAAGTTACCGCCACCAGTCAACATCACGTGGTTATTGGAATGCCCATTGGCCTTTTGCAGACGCGCGCGTGTTGAGAAATGATGGTAGCGCATGTGGATATCGCCGTTGGCCTCCAGATCCGTATAGAAAAAGTCGTAATCGATGATGGGCATGCTTGCCAGGCCACCACCACCATTGAGCAGACGTCCGCTACGATAAGCATTGGTGATCGCTTCCGGGTCGGCCACCGTGCGCTGGGCGATATAGTTTGCATCGTTATCGAAGCCGCCAATACGCTCGTTGAGCTCGACAAACTGAGTAGGACTGATACTGCCGTCATTCAGTGCCTGCAAGCCATACTGGATGCCGACGTTGTCCAGCGGACGACGGGCAAAGCCTGTGGCTGGGTCGCGACCGTAAGCGTTGATTGTATGGTCGTAAATAGTTGCTCGTGCACCAGTGGGATTGGTAATAGGGTTGTATTGTGTTTCCGCTGATACGACCTCATCGAACTCCGCCGACGCGCGACCATCCGAGCGAGAAGGCACTGGATCGATACGCGCAGCGCCGTTGGCCAGGTTAGCAATACTGCCCACACTGCCAAAACCTGACACGGCCCGGCGTTGCTCGTCAGACCATTCCAGCCCGGTGGTATCCGAGAAGTAGTGATGGAGCAGGCGCGCATCAGTGAGTGTGTTCGTGGTGGCGAAGCCGACATCCGGAAAGCTGCATTCGGGCAGAATGCCATCGAGCAAGCCTGGGTAGTTGTCGCCAATCTGGTGTACTTGATAGGCACCACCTGAGCAACCTCGGCCGATGGTGTAGCGCGGTGCACCATAGGTTTCGATAAACCGCTCCTTCACCATCATCATGGTTTCCGCCGCCAGCAGATCGTTGCAGTTGTGGCCGAACACGTTCAAGGTAGCCGATGCGGTGGCGTAGCCCTGCGAGAGCATGATGTCGTTAAGCACGCCACCGGTCTCATTGCCTTGGCGATGCCAACCACCGCGGCAGCCACCACCAAACGCATACACCAGGCGCCCATTCCAGCCCGGATCCCTGACACTCAGGGACGGACCTTCAGCGCTCAGATCATCAAGGATAGCCGTCTGATAGATGGCCCGGTTTATGGTGCCAGTTTCCAGCCGAACCACATACGGCAAGACATTGCCCTCGTTAGTGGTGATCGAGGCAGCATCGGCTGGCAGTGCCTGGCTTCGATCGAAGGGCAAGAAGCCTGCAGAACTGAGGTAGACGTAATCCACCCGAGACTCTACAGAACAATTCGCATCAAGCGACTGGCCCAGTGTCGGACCACCGGGATAAATCTCGAATTCTTCAGTCTGGCAGAAGAAGGGTTGCTCCTGCGGGCCAGAAATCACCGGGCCGCTCACCGGATGGTTGACTAAGGTGAGACTGCTTGTGCCAGCACCATCGGCGGTAGCCACGAGTTCGTTGTTGCCGTCCTGTAAGCCAGCCAGCAAAGCGGTAAGCCGACCCTGCTCGGCCGTCGATAGGAAACGATCGGTAACCACAGTGCCGTTCAGGCTGACGGCAAGCGTTGCGCGGTCGATTACAGTGGACACGCTAAGTTGCACCAGCGCATCGCCACCGCTGATGGTGTTGGCTCGGCCAGACAGACTGGTCAGTTGTAGGGCGTCTGGGTCAACAGCGTCGCCTGCAACTGTGGTTGGAGTGCTTTCCCCATCGGGATCGGAACCAACATCGTTGCTGGGATTGGAACTGGGTTGCCCATCCGTACCGGGTGCATCGTTCGGGCTCTGTACCGGTGCGTCTGCCAAGTCGGCACCCGAAGAGCAGGCCACCATCAGGTAACAAGCCAGCAGCAGCATAGCGGTTCTGATGCCAGTTCCAGATATTGACGATGTGCTAAACGCAAAGCACTTGCTGTGGCGATGCGAAAGTGAAATGTCCATGCTATCTCTGTAGTTCAGTTTTTGAGAACTGCTCCCTAAACCGATGTAATCCTTGATACCTCGGTGCCAGCTTAGAGCTGGTATAGCGTATCCGCCCAGCACAGAGATCGGCCCAAAGTTTTCTAATTGTAATCTTACTAGGGCAACATGTTTTGGAGACCTTGCTAAAACC
>JALZVU010000056.1 GCA_023301795.1 Granulosicoccus sp. | reverse complement strand
GGCGGTTGCCCGTTCGCGCCGAAAGCGACTGGCAATATCGCCACGGAAGACTTGTTGTATCTGTTGGATCGTTCAGGGATCGAAACCGGTGTGTCCATGCAAGCGGCCATTGCAACAGCACACTGGCTGGAGGAGCGGCTGGGTAAGCCATCACCGGGTCAGTTAATGAAAGCCGGTGGTTTCCCAAGTGATGCACATGTCGGGTCTGCGACCGCACCTGCAGCCGCGTCTGCGACCGCATCGTGACACGTTCTGGCAACGATGCCGTTGCGCAGGCGTACGAACGAATACGACATGACATCGTGACGGGCGTATTGGCAGAGGATGAGCGATTAACTGAGCATTCTCTGGCAACGCGTCTGGGTTTTAGTCGCACACCCGTTAGAGCTGCTATCAGCCAGCTGGTACATGAGGGCTTTATCGAAAAAGGCCCCGGGTATTCCACGCGTGTTGCAAGATTCCCCGAAGACGAGTTAGAGCAGATCTTTCAACTACGTCTTCAGCTGGAGGGGTTTGCTGCAAGGCGGGCTGCGCAATTTGCCGATGTGCAGCAAAAAGCGCAATTGCGCCTGTTGGCTGAGCGCATGAGTGAGCTTACGCCACCCAACAATGCCGCAGAACATGCTGAGTTATCCACGTGCAATGAGCGTTTTCATAAAACTATTGCAACGGCTGCGCGTTCTCCCCGGTTGCTCGCCATGTTGTCGGTAGCCGTTGATGTGGGAGTTGTGGCACGCACCTACACCCTGTATTCAGAAGCTGATTTGCAAAGAAGTTCACGCCATCATCATGAGATCAGTGACGCGATAGAGGCAGGCTCACCCGATTGGGCAGAGAGCGTCATGCGTTCGCATCTGTTAGCAGCTCAGGCAAGTGTCAGTGGAGTGAGATAGTTAGTCAAATGAAGCCGCTACGCCCCGTAGTGAGCAATGCGCTGCTCGCATCAGGTAGCGATAGCATCTATTAACAAAACTACACCCGTAATGCCATGGCAAGAACCTCTGCCACATGAATGGCGGGTCGTTGAGCGCCGTGATAAATTTGCTGACGGCATGATGTTCCGTCAGCGACAATTAGTGTGTTTTCATCTGCCTTGCGTACCGCCGGTAGCAGATCCAGCTCTGCCATTTTGATGGACACCTGCGCGGTGTCACGTGCATAACCGAACGCACCTGCCATGCCGCAGCAGCTGGATTCTACGACGTCTACCTGCATTTCAGGAATGAGGGCGAGTGTTCGTTGGACAGCAGAGAAAGCGCCCATGGCTTTCTGATGACAATGTCCGTGCACGAGCACTTTTTCCACTGGTGCGGTTAGAGACCAGTGTAGTTTGCCCGCATCGTGTTCTTGCATAATCAACTCTTCCAGCAGAAACGCGCTGTCAGCAACAGTAGTGGTGGCTATGCCAGGAATCAGTCCCTTGTATTCATCACGCAGGGTTAACAGGCAACTGGGTTCCAACCCCACAATGGGTACCCCTTTTTCTGCCCAAGGTAGAAGCGCGTCAATCATTCTTTGCGCTTCGCGACGTGCCTGGTCAATCATGCCTGTTGCCAGATAGGTTCTGCCACAACACAATTTACGTTGCCCTGGAAGCTGTGCCACGTGGACTACAAAACCTGCCGCAGCAAGAACAGTTTTGGCTGCCCGTAAATTATCAGGCTCGAACCAAGTGTTAAATGTGTCGGCCAGCAGTACAACGTCTCGAGCGCTGGTATCAGGGTGTTCGTGGTCTGCTGTTGAGTGAGTGTGAAACGGTGAGGCTGCCCAGGTGGGAAGCTTGCGATGGGCTGCAAATCCGGACAATGATTCTGTTAACCTTGCCAGCCAGGGTTGTGTGTTTCGAAGGTTAACAAGCCAGGCGAATCTGGATGCAAGTGGTGCATAACGCGGCAGATGTGCAACAAGACGATCGTGGAGAGTGTGCCCGTGACTACGCGCTCTTGCGGCCTGGACTTCCAGCTTCATGCGAGCCATATCGACACCCGTGGGGCATTCGCGTTTGCAGGCCTTACAGGAAACGCAGAGTTTCATGGATTCTTGCATGGCATCAGAGCTCATAGCGTCAGGTCCTAGTTGGCCTGACAGCGCAAGGCGCAGTGTATTTGCGCGTCCACGGGTTACGTCTTGTTCGTTGCGGGTGACGCGATAAGAGGGGCACATCACGCCACCTTTGATCTTGCGGCACGCGCCATTGTTGTTGCACATCTCAATAGCGCCCTGCAATCCACCACTGGCGCCTGGCCAGTCAGACCAGTCAAGCTGTTGCTGGATGTCGATCACTTTGTAGTCCGGCTTGTATCTGAACAATGAACGATCGTTCATCCGTGGGGCATTGATGATTTTGCCAGGATTGAACAGGTTTTCAGGGTCGAAACGTTTTTTTACCTCGGTAAAACATCTGACCATCTGCTCACCAAACATCTTGGTGTGAAATTCTGAGCGAGAGATGCCATCGCCATGTTCTCCCGAATGTGATCCCTTGTACTTTAATACAAGATCAAAAGCCTCTTCGGCGATATCACGCATGGTGTTGGCGTCTTTTTCAAGCTTCATGTTTAATACCGGTCTTACATGCAAGCAGCCAACCGAGGCATGGGCATACCAGGTGGCGGGGCTGTCATGCTTGTTGAATACCTCGGTAAGCTCTGCTGTGAAGCTTGCAAGGTCGGGTAGTTCAACAGCGCAATCTTCCACGAAGGAGACAGGCTTGCCTTCGGATTTCATCGACATCATGATGTTCAAGCCTGCCTTTCTGACTTCACCGATACGCGCTTGCATGGCCGGATCAACAGCGTCGATAACACCACCCCATTGTTTGCCAGTGCCGCCCCAGCTAAAACCAAGATCGTTCATGCATTCTTGTAGGCGTGAAAGGTGAGTCAGGTTTTCATCGTGTGTTTCAAAGGCAAACTCCACCAGAAGTATGGCTGCAGGCTTGCCTCGCACAAATTCCTTTATTGACGATGCGTACATATCAATGTCGCGAGCCAGTGCGATCATGGTGTTGTCTACAAGCTCGACGGCATGGGGTCCAAGTTTTACCAGATGCTGCGTCGCATCCATGGCCTGATGAAAACTGGGAAAATGACAAACGCCCAGTACTCGTTGGGTGGGCAATGGCCAGAGTTTGAGCTCTATTTCTGTTGAGTAAGCCAGAGTGCCTTCGGAGCCGACTAGAAGATGGGCAAGATTATGCGTTTGTGGTTGCATGCCCTCGTTGGGGATCAGTGCATCTATGTTGTATCCACCAACACGGCGTAGCACCTTAGGAAATCGCGCTCTAATCGTGTCCTGCTCTTTAGCGCCCAGTGCCAGAAGATCTTTGGCCAGGATGCGTTTGCTACCGCTCAGGCCTTCCAGAGAGGCGTCAATTTCATCAAATCGCATGATGTCCCCGGAGGGCAAGATGGCTTGTATCGCGCGTACGTTATGCCTCATTGTGCCGTAGTAGATTGACCGCTGCCCGCAGGAATTGTTGGCCGTCATCCCGCCGATG
>JALZVU010000055.1 GCA_023301795.1 Granulosicoccus sp. | reverse complement strand
AGGTGGATCAATACCGGCTGTAGGCTCATCCAGTAACACAAGCTCCGGCGATCCAATAAGCGCTTGCGCTATGGCAATCCTCTTTCGCATTCCATGACTCAGATCTGTTGGTCGTGTGGATTGGGAACTTGCCAGATCAACAGTCTCCAGGACGCGGACAACCTCGATGGCTGCAGCCCGCCTGCCAAGCCCTTGCAGTCGGGCAAAAAATCGCAACTGGCGTCCAACACTCAAGCGCGGATCCAGCAACGCATCTTGAGGCAACGCCGCAAGCTTACCGCTGAGCCCTTTTGATCCAGCCGCATGACCCAGAATAGTTACCTCTCCTGCGGAGGGACGAATAAAACCACAAAGAATGCTTAGCAGGGTTGTCTTACCCGCACCATTAGGTCCGATAAGAGCGATCGGCTCCCCCGCTGATAACGCTAGATCGAGACTCTCCAGAGCATGCGTATTGCCGTAGTGCTTACTGACGCTTTGGCACTCGATAATATTCATAGGTCACGACGCCACATGAAAAAAGCGCCAATGCTCAAAAGCACAGCGGTATGAACCAGAGGTATGGGCGCAAACTTCAGCATTTGCCAGTCTGACAGTGCGCGTAATTGCCCCACTTGTGATCCGGGTAGAACCCAGTCGAGCACAGATAACTCTGGGTACGCCGAGCGTACATAGCTGATTACTATCGAGACCGATATCCAGAGGATCACCGCAAACAATGTTGCCTGACGAGGTGTTCGCGCCAACACGGAAACCAAAGCCATTAAAGCAATGTAGGGTGCCAACACCAACATCATGTTAACGACGATAACCGGAGCGCGGGCAATCGCCGGCGCTAGTTGCTCAGTAGAATTTACAGCCACAATAGCCAGCACACTGCCAAGCGTTACCAATGTCACTGACAACAGAACAACTACCTGCCCCAGATAACGACCAAAATAAATCTCCAACCTGCTACATCGCAAAACAAGATACCGCAAGGTACCCCGCGACCTGTCAGAT
Source organism: Granulosicoccus sp. (assembly GCA_023301795.1). GTDB lineage: Bacteria > Pseudomonadota > Gammaproteobacteria > Granulosicoccales > Granulosicoccaceae > Granulosicoccus. Next base: position 21,162 of record JALZVU010000055.1, on the reverse strand, counting down.
GCCGTTTGATCAGCTGCAGTAGTGATGGCCAACAAAGGTAAAATATACAAGCTGACTATCCAGAAAATAGTCAGCTCAGGCGTAGGCCATAGATCTGCATAGAAAAACTGAAAGTTGGGGAACAATAGCTCCAACATGCCCGATTCGGAAGCATTGCGGTAAAACGAAGCTGCAGGCATGATGAAATAGATCAGGACCGCAGCCCAGATTAAAACAAAACCGGCAATCGACAGCAACCCTCGCCGCGTTGTCATCAACCGAAGCACTTCATCGCCTGCCAATACAAAAACTTTCATGATGCTCTCATCGACTACAGTATCGAACGATCCAGGCTAGCAGCCTAACTCTCAGGCCTCATATGTGGAAACAGCACAACATCCCGGATAGTGCTTGAGGCTGTCAGCAACATAACCAACCGATCAATACCAATCCCCTCACCAGCCGTAGGCGGCATACCGTATTCCAGAGCACGAATGTAGTCAGCATCGAAATGCATGGCCTCCTCGTCCCCGGCTTCCATATCCGCCACTTGCGACTTGAAACGCTCTGCCTGATCTTCGGCGTCATTAAGCTCGGAGAACCCGTTAGCAATCTCTCGCCCACCCACAAACAATTCGAACCGATCAGTTACTGAAGGATCATCATCGTTACGACGCGACAGCGGTGATACCTCAGTGGGGTAGCGTGTGATGAATGTTGGATCCATCAGATTCTCTTCTACTGTAGCTTCAAAAATCTCGGTCTGGAGCTTGCCCAAGCCCCACGTACTCTTCACTTCAATGTGTAGCCCACGCGCAATGGCCGTTGCACCCTCCAGAGTTGCCAGTGCTGCTGGGTCCATCCCTGCATTATGGGAGAGTATGGAATCGAACATACTCAACCTGGCGAATGGCTTCTCAAAGTCATACTCCGTATCACCATTCTCAGACGGAATTTTCAACGTACCCACAACATCTTTTGCCAGCCCTCGAAACAACAGCTCTGTCATGTCCATCAGATCGTTGTAATCGGCGTAAGCCTGATAAAACTCTATCATTGTAAATTCAGGGTTATGTCGTGTGCTTAGCCCTTCGTTGCGAAAATTGCGGTTGATTTCGAACACCCGGTCAAACCCACCTACGACAAGGCGCTTTAAATACAACTCTGGTGCAATACGCAAATACAGCTCCATATCCAGCGCATTGTGATGCGTCGCAAACGGCTTGGCCGCAGCTCCACCGGGGATCACGTGCATCATGGGTGTCTCTACTTCCAGAAACTCACGCTCCATAAAGAAATCCCTGATGTAGGCAATGATGGCGGAGCGCAGGCGAAATCGATTGCGAGTCTCTTCACTGGTTATCAGGTCAACGTAACGCTGCCGGTAGCGAGTCTCCTGATCGCTTAGGCCATGAAACTTCTCAGGCAGCGGACGCAATGCTTTAGTCAGTAGCTGAAAATGCGCAACCTTGACAGACAACTCCCCCGTCTTGGTAATAAACAAGGTGCCACTCACACCCAGAATATCGCCTAGATCAAGCAGTTTGAACTGTTCATAGAGCTCATCGCCAAGCGTGCCCTGATGAAAAAACAGCTGAATTGAACCTGTGGCATCCTGTAAATCAGCAAAGCTTGCCTTGCCCATAATGCGCTGGAACATCATTCGCCCAGCTACCTGAACCTCTACGCCTTCAGAGGCCAGATCAGCTTTCTCTTTCTCACCGTGATCAGCATGCAAAGCAATGGCTTTATGCGTTGGCCGAAAGGCATTGGGAAAGGCATTTCCGCGGGTTCGCTGCTCGGTAAGCTTAGCGCGCCGTTGGGCAACTAACTGATTGTCATCATTGCTCATAAGATCTGTTTACAGCCCTGCCTTGAGACTTTCTATCAAGAATTTGTTGATGTCACCATCCAATACCGCTTGTGTATTGCTGGTTTCAAGATTTGTGCGAAGGTCTTTGATTCGCGACTGGTCGAGGACGTAAGAACGAATCTGACTTCCCCAACCGATATCGGATTTACCTTCTTCGACAACTTGTTGATCACCTTGCCGGCGAGTCAGCTCAGCCTCATACAGTTTTGACTTTAACTGTTTCATGGCAGTTGCCTTGTTCTTGTGCTGCGACCTGTCATTTTGACATTGCACCACAATACCGCTGGGCTCATGCGTAATCCGTACAGCAGACTCTGTTCTATTAACGTGCTGTCCACCCGCGCCACTGGCGCGATAAACATCAATACGAAGATCGGAAGGGTTGATTTCGATATCAATATCGTCATCTACCTCAGGAGATACAAACACAGCCGCAAACGAGGTATGCCGTCTGGAGCCAGAATCAAACGGACTCTTGCGCACTAGCCTGTGCACGCCGATCTCTGTGCGAAGCCAACCGAAGGCATACTCACCTTCAAAGCGAATGGTGGCTGATTTTATCCCTGCCACATCCCCTGGTGAGGCTTCAATAAGCTCGGTTTTATACCCTTGGCTCTCCCCCCAACGCAGGTACATACGAAGCAGCATCTCAGCCCAATCCTGAGCCTCAGTGCCACCACTACCCGATTGAATATCCAGAAATGCAGGTGCGATATCGGCATCACCAGAGAACATCCGGCGAAACTCCAGTCCGGCAACACGCGTCTCCAGTGAAGCAAGGTCGGTTGCCACAGCTGTGACCGTGTCCTCATCATCTTCCTCACGCGCCATCTCTAGCAGGTCAGACGCATCCACTAGTCCAGACTCCAGCGCGTCCAGCACATCGATGATGTCCTGAAGTGACGAGCGGCGTTGACCCAGCTTTTGCGCACGATCAGGATCGTTCCAGACTTCAGGATTCTCCAGCTCGCGCAGAACCTCCTCTAGCTCTTCCTTTTTGCTGTCGTAGTCAAAGATACCCCCGGAGGGAATCGGCACGCTGCCGAAGATCCTCGATATGAGTCATGTAGGGATTGATTTCAATCATGGGTACGTCTGCTGGGTATGATGAAAAGGAGGTGCATTCTGGAGTGAACGCAAGTGACGTAGTTTACCGCAAAGCGCAGGGTTCAAGATGCTGCACGCGAAGTTGTAGCGTGCAGCGATCTCTAAAGCGATTAGCTTCCAGAGCGTAAACAACCTGTACCGCTGCGCCATCGTCAGCAACTGGTGCCTGATTAAACGCTATGGCATCCAGACGCTGACCGGATTCTGCAGGTTCAAGCACCATTTTCAAATGTCCGGTGCCCACCACTTTCTGCGATACCAATCGAAATCTGTCACTAAAAAGCGGCGCCTCAAATCCCTGCCCCCAAGGCATGACACGCGCCAACAGCTCCGCATTTTCGAGAGTAAGATCTGAGTTTGCCAGCGGCCCGTCGGTCACATACTGACGAACACTGTGCACACCCTTCAGAACATCTTTGACGGCCGCGTTAAACGCCACCTGAAAATCCTCATAGGCGTCTTTGCGCAAGGTAAGACCTGCGGCCATCGCGTGGCCTCCAAACTTTGAAATCATGCCCGGATTCAAGGTCACGATATTCTGCAACACATCACGAATATGCACCTCGGGGATAGATCTGGCTGAGCCTTTAAGGTGCTCGTCATCGTCTTCGGTGAACACCACCACAGGCTTGAAACTACTCTCTTTAATGCGCCCTGCAAGAATACCGATCACACCCTGATGCCACGTCTCATCTTTTAAACACACCCCGAACTGGGCATCAGCCACGAGTGGCTCAAGGGCCAATTGATCAAGTTGCTCAGCAGCGCTGTTGCGCATGTCTGCTTCAATGTTCTGGCGAGCCTGATTCAGCGACTGTAGCTCTTGTGCAATCGCCGTAGCGCCATTCGCCGTCTCGCTGAGCAGGCACTGCACACCCACTCGCATATCATCCAGTCTGCCAGCCGCATTGAGCCTGGGGCCAATACCAAAACCGATGTCCTGGGTTGTCATATTCTCAGCAGTTCGCCCGGCAACACTGAGCAATGCCAGCACGCCCGGCCGAGTTTTACCCGCCCTTATTCGCCGCAGCCCTTGCTCCACCAGAATCCGGTTAACACCATCCAGTGGCACCACATCTGCCACGGTACCGATGGCCACAAGATCAAGTAAGGTCTGCAACGGTGCATCCTGACAGGCGTCCCCCTGCGCTTTTAATTGCGCACGAACTGCAAGCAGGGTATAAAAAATGACGCCCACCCCCGCCAGATTGCCACTTTCAAATTGCGAACCTGCCAGATTGGGATTAACGATGGCGTACGCGTCGGGCAAAATACTCGGTGCCAGGTGATGGTCGGTAACCACCACGTCAATACCGTAAGCCGTAGCTTGAGCTGCGCCTTCGACTGAGGCCACTCCATTATCCACCGTCACAATGAGTTCAGCCTGATGCTCATGATGCGCAATATCAACGATTGCCGGAGACAACCCATACCCGAACTCAAAGCGACTGGGAATCACATAGTCAACGTGCTTGAAGCCGAGCATGGCAAGACCCAGCATCGCAACACAGGAGCTGGTGGCCCCATCACAATCATAATCACCAACGATGAGCACACGTTCACCGCGATCACGTGCTTGTAACAACCGCTCTACAGCACGCTCGATGTTCGGTAGCTTACCTGGCCTTGGCAAATCCGCCAGACGCAGTAACAAATCGGTACGATGCGCTACACCGCGTGCACTCAGCACCCGATGGACGAGAGGATTGTCGTGCAGCACCTCTGGTATCGACGGCACTGGCCGCTGCACGATACCGACAGCCAACGCTGGGGACATCTGCGCGTTCATAGCTTGAAAAACGAGCGCAATCGACCCAGCAAACCGGTTGAAGTAGCCGCAGACGCCTCAGCCATTGTCTGCAGATTGCATAGGCCCTGCAATCCGTCTTCAGTCAGCAGCTGAACTTCAGCCAGATGTTTGTTCGCCACTAGCTGCGACAAAGGCTGCAACCACTGCTCGCTCACAAAACTCAAACGCTGTTCCAGCCGCCCGGCATCGCCAGCCAACCAGGCATTGACCAACGCGGTGTCAACAATCACCGTATCCGCAGCAAACGGTAGATTGTCCAACGCCTGTTGAACCGCGGATAACGGCTTCACACTGACACCCATCGCTGCGGCCATCGATTGTGCCTGCTGAGAATCCGCGTAAAGTTCAATGCCACGCTCGACGCTCGTGATCTTCGGCAGCGGCGCCCCACCCCAAAACCAGACACTGTTCACCGGCGTCAGCCCGTTGGATTCGCGCTGCAGGTTAACAGGGTGGGTATGCAGGAGCATCTGAATTTCGGTTAATAGACGGCGCCAAGGGGCTGCATCATCCCCTTCGGGCAAGAAGGTAGACGCCTTGCGATTAGCCAGAAACGATGGCGGATAGCTGGCAAGTGCGTCAGCATTCATTCCGTTCATGAACCACTGCGCTGCGTCTTGCCTGAAAAACGTAAGGCCATCTTCGGCCAAAAAGCCATTCAACGTCTCCAGTAATTTATCCGCCTCTTGTTCACTCAGGCCCAGCTGCTGAGGCGATATAAGAGTCGCGCTATCCCTGTCGGCCTTCAAACCGATGGGATCGGCGCAGACAAGGCCTTCTACGCCTACAGGGATCAGAGGTTCACTCACTGTATTGGCAGCAAGAGTAGCGCTGGGCAATCGCCTCCCTTCGTCAGTATCGAAGCCAAGAATACTGGCCAACTGCGCCTGCCAGGGCTGTCTGCTCAAATCATCAGAAAAGTGCAAACCCAGATCCGCATCCGACACAGGCGCTCGTGGCATAATGTCTGCCTCACTGGAATCCTGAGCTAACGGACTCTCGGAGGTGTACCCAGGGAGGAGCAGTGTAACTTTTAGCTGACTCATATTAGTGTTGTGAAACAGGTTTTAGCATTGAACTCTTTTAAAATCGTTAACTCACACATCAGCAACAGGCTCTGATGGCCGTTACCCAATACGTTGATATGGGAACAATCCTCAGACTTCGTCACAACTACTCCGGCGATCGACGTAAGTGCCGTTGCCTTGTCCAATTCCAAAAAACCTACTGGTTAGAGCATTGCCAATGAAAAATCGTAAGTTACTCATCTTTATCCTAGTGGGGTTAGTAGCATCATTTTTTGTATTCGATCTTGGACGTTTTTTCAGCCTGGAGTACCTGAAAAGCGAACAAGCCGCTTTGGAGACGTTGTACGCAAACCGGCCGTTAATGGTCATTGCCGTATTTTTCTTCGGTTACATCGCCGTCACAGCACTCTCTCTGCCGGGCGCCGCTATTCTAACACTGGCCGCAGGTGCGCAATTTGGCCTCTTACTGGGTGCACTAATCGTCTCTTTCGCCTCCACCATTGGCGCAACTCTGGCGTTTCTGGTCTCTCGATACCTGCTGCGCGACATGATTGAGAGTCGCTTCGGAGACAAGCTGAAAACCTTCAACAGCAACATCGAGAAGGACGGTGCGTTTTATCTATTCACCGTACGCCTAGTCCCTGTCTTCCCGTTTTTCCTGGTCAATCTGGTAATGGGCCTGACTCGGCTGAAGACGGGCATCTTCTACCTCGTCAGCCAGATCGGCATGCTTGCAGGCACCTTGGTTTTCGTCAATGCCGGCACGCAACTCGCCCAGATTGACAGTCTCAGCGGCATCCTGTCACCAGGACTCATATTCTCATTTGCCTTGCTAGGCATTTTTCCGCTCATCGCAAAAAAGGTCGTCGATATAGTGAAAGCCAAGAAGATGTACGAAGGGTTTACCAAACCAGAAAAATTCGATCAAGATATCGTGGTGCTCGGTGCAGGTTCGGGCGGTCTGGTTACTTCCTACATCGGAGCGGTAGTGAAGGCTCAGGTAACGTTGATCGAAAAACACAAAATGGGCGGCGATTGCCTGAACACTGGTTGCGTTCCTTCAAAGGCATTGATCCGCAGCGGTAAGTTGATGCACAACATCAAACACAGCCAGAAGTACGGCGTCCAGAGCGCCACTGGCGAAATTGATTTTGCCAAGACCATGCAGCGAGTCCACGAAGTCATTGCCAAGATTGAGCCACACGACTCGGTTGAGCGCTACACAAGTCTCGGTGTCAATGTTGTAGAGGGTGCCGGAAAAATCACATCCCCTTGGACAGTCGACGTTAATGGCAAAACGATCACAGCACGTAACATCGTCATCGCCACCGGCGGCTCAGCTTTCGTCCCCCCTATTCCGGGCCTCGACAAGGTCAACTACCTCACGTCAGAAAACCTGTGGGAACTCAACACCCAGCCCAAACGTCTGATAGTGCTTGGCGGCGGCCCGATCGGCTGCGAGCTGGCTCAAGCCTTTAGCCGTCTGGGCAGTGAAGTCACTCAGGTAGAGATGACCCCGCGCATCATGGGCCGTGAAGACCCTGACGTTGCCGACATGGTCCAAGCCAAGTTCGAAGCTGAAGGCATCAATGTCATGGTCGACACCAAGGCGGTCAGCGTTGAAGTCGAGAACGGTGAAAAGACCCTAGTCTGTGAGAAGGACGGTAAAACCGTACGCGTAGCATTTGACGAGATCATTCTGGCTGTTGGACGCAAGGCCAACACGACAGGCTTCGGTCTGGAGGAGCTAGGCGTCACGCTGACAGACAAAGGTACCGTTGAGGTCAACGATTATTTGCAAACCAACTTCCCCAACATCTATGCCGTTGGCGATGTGGCCGGCCCGTACCAGTTCACTCACGTTGCCGCTCACCAGGCGTGGTATGCCGCAGTCAACTCCCTGTTCGGTATGTTCAAGAAATTCAGAGTGGACTACCGCGTTATACCTTGGGCAACATTTACCGACCCTGAAGTAGCACGTGTAGGACTCAATGAAACCGACGCCAAAGCAGGTAACATAGCTTATGAGCTTACCACCTATGGCATTGATGACCTCGACCGGGCTATCGCCGACAGCAGCGATTATGGTGTTGTAAAGGTACTTACCGTTCCGGGCAAAGACAAAATTCTAGGTGTCACTATTGTTGGTGAGCACGCAGGGGATCTTATTGCAGAGTACGTATTGGCGATGAAACATGGATTGGGACTTAACAAAATATTAGGCACCATTCATATCTATCCCACACTCTCGGAAAGTAACAAATATGCAGCTGGCGAATGGAAGAGAGCCCATCAGCCAGTGAAGGTCCTCGAGTATGTTGAAAAGTTTCATAACTGGCGTCGCGGTTAAACCCCTACGCCTTGAAGCACTAACGCACTACACGGCAAGCAAAGCACATAGGTTCCCGCATAGGGCGGGAACTGAAGAATGCTCCCACACAGAGCTTGCCGTCTCGCCAAGATCCCCTGAGACTACGCGGGGATCGTTGCCCCAGAGGCACAAGAACGACTGGCACGGCTCATCAAGCCCATTCAAAACGGTTACCTTACGCCCGTTAGCGCTCAGCTGATCATCAACAGGATGAAGATCGTCTTGCGCAGCATGACGAACAGTGCGTGCCTACATCAGAACGTGAACGATCCTGAGTCCTTTCCGGACGCAAGATAATCTGCGGGCACACCAAGCCCAACTGGCTTATCAAGAATAATCTGTAAGGCCCTACTAGGACAGGCCACTGCAGACAGGTGGATGGACGGCGATCCCACGACAGCAAAGCATTCTGGCCAACTACCAACACAATTGAGCAGTACGGATCTACACGTGGTGCCAATTTAAGGGCTGGTGTTGGCTCCGTGTCAGATGCCACGCGTTGATGCTGAGTTACACATTGAGAACCTTCAGAGCCAAAACAAAAAAGCCCTGCATTTGATCAATCACCGAATGTCGGTGTATTGAGCAAATACAGGGCTTTCTAGTAACAGACCAGTGTTCCACCAATGGGGAGCACCTGACTGCTTGTTATTTACACCAAACTAAACACTAATCAGCATACAACGCGGACCTACCTGCGTTTGTAGACGCGGACGTAATCGATTTCCAACGACGGATTCCTGAATTGGTTGACGTCATTTGCTGTCGGATATCGCTGATCCCCAGGTCGACCCAGACCGCCGGCGTTGGTCGGAAAGTTCGTCCAGTTGCCACCCATTGCAAGGTTAATCATGATGTATAGTTCTTCGTAATCCACCTGAGAGTTATTCAGCTCACTAGTCTGCACCCCATCGATGAACCAAGTTACCTTGCCCGGTGACCAATCAACTGCGTAGGTATGAAAATCCTGGCTGTAATCTGTCCCGGTAAAAATCTGTCCAGAAGGCCTAGGTCGGATAAAGTTTGCATCGCCTCCGTAGAACTCGCTTACATTGGTGAAGTAGTGGAATGAGTTGTAGATGTAATGCGGCGCATGCCCCAGATTCTCCATGATGTCAATCTCAGTACGCTGTGTACCTTCATACGCACGCCGCTCGTGAAACAACCAGAACGCGGGGAATGTTCCTTCCTGACTAGGTATCTTGATTCGAGCTTCGAAGTAGCCGTATTTCTGAGAAAACTTTTCGTGAGTTGAGATCGCACCTGACAAAAACTGCTGCTGATGAAAAATATCGTCAAGCTTGCCGTGTGACCGAGTCTTCTCCAGATTCTTCTGAGGGTTTACGATGGCCTGAATAGCCATTGTGTTGCCGTTGAATTTAAAAGGATTGTAAACAGGTACTACATCCTGTTGGTGCTCTTCATCAGGGCCAAGCACGTTCACGTAGAACTGATCTTCACCATTGATGACTCGATACTCATATCGCTCACCATTCCACTCGCCATCCCAACGAAGTTGTGAGTGCCAGCGGAAAGGATTCAATGACGAACCATTGAACTCATCACTGAAAATCAGCTCGTAGCCTTCCTTGTTGCTTACTTCGGAATAGTTGAAAGACGCTGGATCGATCAGAGTTTCACTGGAACCCGTATTCTGCACTGGAGGAGGCGCAGAGCCTGCATTATCGTTCTGCGCAGTAGGCGTCGGTGCACTCGGCTCGCTACTGCCGCCGGACGTTCCAATCACACCACCTGTGACTCGGAATTTCAACGTCTCAGACTGCACGGACTTGGTACCCGCACCGTCAATAGCTTTCACAGTTAGGGAATGCTCACCAGTAAATAAATTCTGGCTTACCCACTCCGCATTTCCAGTTGTACCGACAACTTGCCCGTCAACATTAACTTCGTATTGCTCAGCACCCGCCTTTTCGTTCCACTGCCATCTGACGTCGTTGCCGCCAAGCTCCTCGGCACTCAACCCGTCTACTTTTGTAGGATCGGAAGACGCTTTTGGCGCAGCTGTGCTAGTAGACCCGGTGGTGTTGTTAGTGGATGTGGCAGCAACACCGGATGCTTCGCCAGTAACGGTGACCTTAGCCGTAGCAGATTGCTCGGAGCGAACGCCTGAGGAATTCACGGCCTTGACATGCATGGAGTGCTCTCCACGCCACAGGTTGTTGCTTGTCACTGACGTGTCGGAAGTTGAACCGACATCCTGACCGTCAACATAGACTTGATATCGATCTGCGCCGGCAACAGCGTTCCACTCCCAACGCACAGAGCCTCCGCTTGTCTCAGCACCGCGAGGGTTGGCTGGTGCGCCGAATGCAGTTGATGATTCGGTCTCACGAGAGGTGGGAGCAGCCGCCGCTGGGCCGCTGACCAATGTGCTAGTCCCATACGATCCATTCTGGTAAGTGACACTTGTGCTGATCCTCGCCTGCAGAGTAGGCCCTGATTCTGTGCCCGAAGAATCCACAGCTTTCACTGTCATCAGGTACTCACCGGCGAACAGGTTGTAGCTGTAGAACACAGCGGCGCGTGTCTGGCCTTGCTCCACCCCGTTGACTGAAACGATGTAATGAGTGGCACCTGGTACCGGAGCCCATTCCCACTTGACCGTGTTTTGGCGAACTTCTGTACCTCGTAAATCGCGAGGTGTATCCAGAGCAAATGCCGGGGCTGATAACAACGCCCCAGTAAGCGCAAGGTACAACGGCAATCTCAGTCGTTTGTTACTAATCATTCTTTCTTACCTTTACAAATATATGATCGTTGCTGTGAAGCAGGTGCTACAAGCAGGCCAGAAGGAGCGCTCTGCTTGTTACAAACCTGACAGGATTTAGTTGCCTTCCCTGAATAGTGCTAGCCGTACTTGGCCGCGTAAACGGTTAGTACTAGGTCGATGTTGAGTGTCACAGCCAACATCTACGCTTGCACTTATGACCCAGACCATGAATCTAGGTGTGGAGTCTACCGCTCAACGCACCGCTAATCGCTTGTGGGCAGATGAACATATGTTCATGAAGAATTTTGAACTCACCAGGCCCGCTACATAGCGCTTTCACAGGGCGTCAAAAGCTGGTCAGCTCATATCGGAGCAATGATTACAAACTGGAAAATAATGCCACGAAGGCACTATTACCTATTGTCCGATCAATTCGGGCTCGCCTAAATGATAGCCCTGACCAAAATCAATGCCCAAACTTTTGACAGCTTCAAGCAGTGCCGGGGATTCAACAAACTCCGCAACCGTCCGCTTGCCCATGGACTTACTGATGTCACTTATGGCCTTGACCATCGTGAAGTCGATATGGTCATCAAGAATATCCTTGATAAGCAATCCATCTATTTTCAGAAACTCAACGGGCAACTTTCGCAAGAGTGCGAAAGAAGACAGGCCTGAGCCGAAATCATCGATACTGAACAGGCACCCAATGGCCGACAGGTCATCCATAAAGGCACTGACCTTTGTCAGATTGGCGATTGCCGTTGTTTCTGATATTTCGAAGCACAACTTGCCCGGCTCTACGCCACTCTTGGACACTGTGTGAAGCAGGCGTTTTGCGAAGTCAATATCTATGCAAGATCCAGCGGATAAATTGATGCTCACATGCCGAATGGCATGTTGCAAAGCAGGATTAGCCGTCAACCAATCAAGTGTCAACGATATGGCACGCTCATCAAGCATCGAAATAAGCCCATAACGTTCAGCAGTGGGCAGAAAGACATGTGGGCTCACCATGTCGCCATTAGGGAGTTCGAGTCGCAAGAGCATCTCAAAACGCAAACCATCAGGGCTATGGTGCAGTGGCAGGATCTTCTGACAGGCAATACGCAGGCGATCCTCTTGCAATGCTGTGTGTATTTCCTCAACCCAATGCGTAGCGACTTTGCGGTTGCTGGCATTGCCCTCGCCCTCGCGATACACCACAACCCGGTTACGTCCTTCGTCTTTAGCGATGTAGCATGCCGAGTCAGCGGCATTAAATAAAGACTCAATACTCTCCCAACGATCATCCACAACAACCAGCCCGACACTCACGCCGATCGTGAAACGATTGCCTTCCCATAGAAACTCAAAGTTCTCAACTTCGTGCCGAATCTGATTGGCAAGCTTTAGCGCCTCAGCCACACTGCACTTATAGAGAAGCACGCCGAATTCATCACCGCCTAGTCGAGCCAGAACATCACTTTTTCGCACCAGCGTTTCGAACAGATGCGCCAGCTGACGCAGCAGCTCGTCGCCGGCTTGATGCCCACATGTGTCATTAACAATCTTGAAAGAATCGAGATCCATAAAACACAATGCGTGCACCTCACGAGACAGTCTTGACGCCTCTAGCGCATCGCGCACGGTATTTTCGAAACTACGGCGATTGACTATGCCGGTGAGCGCATCGTGATTAGCGTGGTAAGCGGTCGTTTCAGCTTGCCGAACAGCAGCGGTTACGTCACACCCTACACCTCGATAACCGGCGAATTCACGATCACTGTTGTACATAGGAATGCCGCTGTATCGGATAACACGCGTCTCACCACTGGTGAACCAGCGGAATTCGAAATCCCTGAAAGGTCTGCCATCTTCAAGCTGTTGTACATGTTCACTCCAACAGGCCTCATCGTTAATGTTCGAAGGGTGATCACGTAGCTGCTCATGGGTGCGACCGATAATATGTTCACACGCGACACCCAACACACGAGTGAGACCACCCGACGCGATACGAAAGGTCAGATTGGCATCCATTTCCCAGAAGAAATCGGCGGCAGCACTCGCGTAGTGGCGATATCGTTGTTCGTTCGAACGCAAACGACGAAGCTCATCAACGTGCTTTTTCGATACGTAAGACTGCGCGCGGCAGTCGGTGCTAATCAAAGGTATTTGTTCAACGCTGCACGGTGTGACGTCACTTTCGATCAGCGCCACATCGACAAACGATAACAACAACGCCCTTGAGGCACCCCACTGAACATGCGTCACACGCGCGATAAGGCGTACCCTAGCTCCGCTACTTGAGCGCGCTGTCAAGGTCACACGATCCAGGTCGGAAACCTCCGCCGCCGACAGACAGTTGACTGCTTTGTCTATCGCTTTTGCATGCTCGGCTTCGTCAAAAATGTCTAACACCTGAGCATTGTCAATGAGCGCCTGAGCGCTGGAATACCCCAACACACGGGCTGCATTATCATTCGCAAAAAGAATAGATTGCCGAGACATTATAAGACTACCCTGTATGCCATCGTTGACTAGGGTTTGATAGTCGATGGTTACGGCAGACTTCGGTGCATTCAATATAAGGCCACCCAGAAGGCGCACATCAACGCCACGCACCTGCTGGTCGTCACCCATGACCGGCGTACGCACAATCATCGCTTGCCTGTGTTCGCCGTTTTGACCTAAATCGATGGTACCGATGTCTGCCTGTGCAGAAAAAATAGCTTGACTATCCAAGGCCATCTGTTCGCGCGCAAGATGACCAGGAAACAGATCAAAATCAGTTTTACCTATGATCTCGTCAGGGGAGCTGTAGCCGACACTAGTGGCAAACGCCATGGAACAAGCACGATAGATCAGGCGCTCATCTTTGAGCGCTACACGATCGCTTGCCTGACCGTCCATAGTGTGTCGAGTTAGCATGAGTTACCAATAACCGGTAAAAGGCGTTGCAATACTTTCTGCAACGCAATGTTCTTGTTCACTCGAAGTATAGAGCAGCCATAGACACACTGCCGCCAACTAACACTAAGATACTTGTTGTATTTTTTCGACAAGAATGGACACACGAGCCATTTCTACAACAACGGCGCTAACAGTACACGGGAGCTTCACTCCAGGCTTACCTCGCGCCGGACCTGACGCCGATGTAGTGCCATAATATCGCCAGCCATGCCACGGCAGTGCACGGTTCGTCTATAAGGAGACATCCACCATGAACACAAGACCTATCGATCCGATCGTCATTGTGGACGGCACCCGCACACCGATGGGCGCCTTTCAGGGCGAGCTGGCCTCGCTGAGTTCACCGGAACTGGGCGCTGCCAGTATTCGTGGTGCAATCAAACGTGCTGGCATAAGTGGCGAGGACATTGACGAGGTCATCATGGGATGCGTCCTCCCCGCCGGACTGGGTCAGGCACCTGCACGGCAAGCTGCGATTGCTGCAAACGTGCATCTTGATGCAGGCTGCACAACCATTAACAAAATGTGCGGTTCCGGCATGAAGGCACTCATGCTTGCCCATGACACGCTTGTAGCTGGAACCAACCGCGTCATGGTGGCAGGTGGTATGGAGAGCATGAGCAACGCACCCTACTTGCTACCAAAGGCTCGCGAAGGTCTTCGAATGGGCCACTCTCAGGTCAAGGACCACATGTTTCTGGATGGACTTGAGGACGCCTACACGCCTGGCAAACTAATGGGCCACTTTGCTGAAGACACCGCAAGCCATTACCAATTCACTCGCGAGTCGCAAGATGCATTTGCCATCAACTCAGTGATGCGCGCACAGCATGCCATGACATCTGGCGCATTCGATGATGAAATATCCCCCGTCACAGTTAAAACACGTAAAGGCGAACATGTGGTGATCGCCGACGAGCAACCCCCAAAAGCCAACATAGAACGCATCCCCATCATGCGCTCAGCATTCACCGCTGATGGCACCGTCACCGCCGCTAATGCAAGCTCTATTTCGGATGGCTCAGCAGCATTAGTACTGATGCGCCTAAGCGAAGCTGTGCGGCGCGGACTAACGCCACGTGCGACCATTCTGGGACATGCCAGTCACGCTCAGGCACCCGAGTGGTTCACCACCGCACCGGTCTATGCCATGCAAAAACTGATCGCATCGATTGGTATGACAACCAACGACATCGATCTATTCGAGATCAACGAAGCCTTCGCCGTTGTCACCATGGCCGCTATTAAAGAGCTGGCGCTTCCCGCAGACAAAGTCAATGTTCACGGCGGTGCCTGCGCTCTGGGTCATCCCATTGGCGCCTCTGGCGCACGTATAATTGTCACACTGATGAATGCACTCGAGACTCACAACCTCGATACAGGTGTAGCTTCATTGTGTATCGGTGGAGGTGAAGCCACCGCCGTCGCCATTCAGCGGATTAATTAGTAGAGTGCCAAAATCATGAATAAAACCATCGAGTTCTATTTTGACTTCTCGTCACCCTTCGCCTATCTGGCCAGTGAACGTATCGAGGCGATAGCCGCAAAGCATAACCGCCAGATTGTCTGGCATCCTATATTGCTAGGTGCTGTTTTCAAAATCAGTCAACAGGTACCACTGACTCAGATTCCTCTCAAAGGCGACTATTCGTTGCGCGACTTTGCCCGCTCTGCACGCGAACACGGCATTGCCTATAACCATCCTGATCCCTTCCCCATTGCATCAATTTCCGCATGCAGGGCAACTTTATGGCTACGTAATCATTCAGATGAAGCACTCAATGCGAAAACCACCGAGTTTGTCCATACCGTGTTCCGTGCTTTCTTTGCTCAAGGCAAGGACATCACTGATGTTGATGTGCTGGGCACGCTAGCCACCAGTCTGGATATCGACGCCGTTAGCATGAAAGCCGCATTAGGTGAGCAATCCGTTAAAGACGCATTACGTGTTGAAGTGGAAAATGCCATAGCGCTTGGCATCTTCGGCGCCCCCTTCCTGATCGTGGACGACGAGCCGTTCTGGGGCAACGACCGGCTTGATCAGATAGATCGTTGGTTAAGCCAAGGCGGTTGGTAGATCAACAACTCCAAAAATTTTGCCTGAACGCTTTTTAGAATTTCACCGCCCATTATTTGTTGCCTGCATTCATCAGGTTAACTCTCAGAGCATGCGTAAATGAATTATTTCAACACACAGACAGACACTCGGGGCGTAACCACTATTACGCTCAGCCGTCCGGATAATTACAACGCGATGAATCGCGAATTTATCGATGCCTTCACCGCCACACTGACAAAGCTGCGTAGCAACACTCGCATCCTCGTGATTGCCGCTATTGGAAAACATTTCTGCTCAGGGGCTGACATCAACTGGATGAAAAAATCTGTTGATCTGTCCGAGGAACAGAATATCGCCGACGCCATGGCGCTATCAAACATGCTCGAAACACTGGACACTTTTGCCACACCGACAATTGCCAAGGTACATGGTGCAGCGCTTGGCGGCGGCACAGGGCTTGTTAGCTGCTGCGATATTGTTGTCGCCGCCGAAGACGCCCGATTTTCATTCTCCGAAGTTCGCTTAGGGATCATCCCCGCCACCATAAGTCCCTATGCGCTGGCAGCGGTCGGTAAGCGCGCTGCCAGACGTTACTTTCTCACAGGCGAACAGTTTGACGTGCTAGAAGCCTACCGCTTGGGGTTGGTGCATGATGTTTGCTCAACAGACAACCTTAACACCCGTGTTGAAGAGAAAATAACTTCACTCTTGTGCGGTGGCCCAAACGCACAAATTGAGGCTAAAAAACTCATTAACGATGTGGCTCACAAGCCAGTCGATAGCGCTCTGCGCGAGCAACTCAGTGCACGGCTTGCAAAAATTCGTACAGGGGCAGAAGCTCAAGAGGCACTCACCGCCTTTTTGGAAAAACGCACCCCCAATTGGGACTAGCCCGAACTACTTGGCATCGGCCTCCATTGCCTCGTCAAAACACAAGCCCGCTTTTTCCTCAGTGAAACCTGCGTCAGCGAACACTTGCTTGGGGCAGGACTCTAGCGCGTCGTTATCCAGATTCTCGGGGCTGATTTCATCAGGCAATGGCAACAGACACTGCTTGATGGCCGATTCTGAGAGATCTGTGCAAGCAGATTCTACAAATCCCATACACTGTACAAATACCTCAGATTCACAAAGCACCGAGTACTGTTGTCTGGCCATATCTTCCAACAAAGCGCGAGGAATCAACTCGCTAGACTGGGCAAACGTGGGGACTATCGAGCCTGAATACAAAAGCGCTGCCGCCAACCCCATCGATATGGAAGAAGTAGTAAAACGGTGCTTAGTCAAAAAAGCCATATCGCAATGTAAACAAGGTTAACGTAGATGACCCAGTATACGGCTAACCCAAGCGCTAAGGATGCCCTTATCGATCGCGACGACCAACAACTCATGACAGATTACGCCAGCGGCAACCGTGTAGCGTTCGAACAGCTGTATTCACGGTATGAACAAGCGCTATACCGCTATCTATTTAACAGTTGTAGCGATGAGGCCAGCGCAGGCGAGCTGTTTCAGGACATCTGGTTACGGGTTGTCAAAGCCCGGAATAGCTATAAGCCTGCCGTGCCCTTTCGTGCATGGCTATTCACCATTGCCAAAAACCGCCTTACTGACCATTACCGCCAACAATCGCGAAATCTATTACACAGCACATCCCAAACAGACACTGCCATCGATCTGCTCAGCGCCGATCATGACATCTGGCGCGGCGCTGCTCTGACACCCGAACAGATTGCCAGCGCGTCAGAAACGAACGATACGCTGCGCAGCGCGTTAGAGCGCCTGCCCGATGCCCAACGCGAGGCGATTATGCTCAAGCACATTGTTGGCATGGAACTTGGCGAGATTGCCGACATACAAGGTGAAGGAGCACAGACAGTAAAAAGCCGGCTGCGATACGCCATGGTCAAACTCAGACAACACTTGCAGGTGCCCTCATGAGCACATCCACAAAACCCAACGGTCCTGACAACGACGATGACATTGCCCGTGTGTTTAACGCACAACCGGTGCAAGTCCCGGATTCGCTCAGAAAAGCCGTTTTGCTACAGGCGTCACAGCTCTCGAGGCAGCAAAGCTCTGACTCAGAGGACAGCACAAACCCTGAAACAAGTACTGAGCCTGCCCGTGAAACCAGTAAAACGCGGCTGCCCAAAGCCGCATGGCTATCAGCAGCAGCAACGATTGTCATTGCAGTCGCCGTTGCACCCTTGTTATTAACTGCGCCCCAGTCATCATTAGAGCCATCAGTTGACACATCGCTGGCATCAGAATCTGAGGAGCAGTTGATGATAGAAACTGCCCCCCCAGAGCAAATTACATCAACCAGTGCAACGAGCTCCTCTGCCTTGCAGGCGCCAGCATCAAGCGCCAAAACCCTCAGTAGTGACGCAGCTGCTGACGCACCACAAATGCAACAACGTAAGGAAAGTACAGCATCCGATTCACTCCCCTTAGATGCAGAAATGGCAGAAGAGATTGAATTTCAATCATCCACTGCCTACCGCTCATCAGCGGCGCAATGGATGGAGCGCATAGATAAGCTCATCGCCGACGGCGACACCGACACAGCCCGCGAAGAATACCGCCTGTTTTCAGCGAAACATCCCAATGAAGTGAAGAGCTACATTCCGGATTTTGATGCCGAACAACAGGAGGATGTCCGAGAATAGCGATCGTTGCGAGCGCGCGACTATCAGTCCTTTAACGAAAGCTTACCTCTGTTAAATTCAATAATTTAGCGATTAACATTGGCTCTCGTCGCACTATAGCGTTGAGTTCTGCAGAGCTCAATCACGAAACATCCACGCGCTGATTGCGGCTCGTCAGCCCACTCCATCACACATTTGGCAGCTGATCAATCTCTGGCGCGCAGCGATTGTAAGGCACTCGGCCCTGTCACCTTTGAACATGAAAAGGGTGCCAAACTTAAGCAGCTATACCAGTCATTGGCCGCGTTAAACACATTGATCCTTAGCGCCGAATGCATACGACTTTTCGGCGCAAGCGCAGGGTACTGCACGCGTCTCAAGAGGTGGCACAACAGCTACCCGAACGCACCCAGCACCATAAGCGGATGAGCATGTGTATGCAGAACATCCAGCAGGTGGTTTCGAAAGTAAAGTGAGCTCACGCTTTGCCTACCAAGGCTTGAAGATATTTGCACGAGTAATTTCATTTTAATAACAATTACTTAGCTTCTAGATCTCGTCAAGGAGGTGGCTGTGTGGAGTAGATTACCCCCAAGCTCCAACAGAATTCGGACAATTCAATCGGATTCTCCAGTGCCACAGGTCATTTTCGTTAATCGGGAGGCGAGAACAATTGGCATGTTCGCACACCGTTAACCTTAATCAGTCGTTGCGCTGGAAAATGACCCGGTTTGTCATCAATGCGTCGAGGTGTTTGCGACCAGTTTGTGGCATTCGCACTACAAAGTCGGTAATATTTCGGCGTACCGACACGAAAGCTTCCTCGCACTGATGCTAGGTTTGCGTTTTTTATGGGAATATAGACGAATATGAATTCACCTTTGAAATCAGCTATCGCAACGTTATTGTTAGTCAGCTTTGTGTCTGCCTGTGGTGGTGGTGGTGGTGGCAGCGGTGATGATGATGAAGACCTACCAGTAAATGATGATGTCCTGATACCAACACCTACGCCTACGCCTACGCCTACGCCAACGCCAACGCCAACAGCTCTGGATAATTTCGACTTTCGACTTGGCCAGGATTTCACCGACACCAATAATGCCGACTTCGTACAGTTTCTTGGGAATGAATTCAGTAGTGCCGTTGCTCCGTTGAATCAAATCGACAACGTATTCAATAATGTCACTGTTCCAGTCACCTACGACCTTTGTGGTTTCGCAAACGCGTTCTACACACCAGATACGCGTCAGATTGTCATTTGTGATGAATTCACTGAAGCTTCTTTCGGAATATTTCTCTCGGATGGAACCACTGATGAGGATCTATCAGCAGCACTGACTTCAGCCATTGGTGCTGTGACATTCGTGACGTTTCACGAAATTGGACATGCACTTGATGACTTAACTAATGTAGTCATAGGCGGTAATTTTGAATCTGCTGCAGACGCCATTGGCGTCGTATTGTCTGTTCAAATTGGAGAGCCGCTCTCGGCAATTCTTGGTGCCTTCGTTTTATCAAACAGCGCAGGCAGTTTCTCTGGCGTGCACGGTAGTGGTATAGATCGAGCGGGAGATATCACTTGCTGGGCAACTGGCAGTAGCTCCAGAGTGGCAGCGGTATTTCCAGAGCTAGTTGCTGGTTTCAACGCAGAAGGGCGAGACTGTGTAGGCGAATATACCAACCAGGTTGCTTTCGTTGAACGGTTAGTGCCTGACCTTCGCAACGTCCCACCAAAAGCTTCCCTAAGAAGCAAGTCAACACAATCAGAACTGGATATGTACACAGCACTGGATAAAATAATGGCTGCGAGACTGAAGAATTTGTAGCTGGAGATTCAGGTTCTTTACATCAAATCAGATTTTGTATTTTTTGATTAAACGTATCTACCTGCCAGATACGCTGAAGTATAGTCAAGACTCGGGTGCACCAAGCACCCGGGTACGATTTCAACAATACCGTGGTGTGCCAAACGCTACAGTCCAGCAACCTGAATAGTCACTTCAGGGCTCTGGAACGAACGCCGCTCCTGTTTTTGCCTACGCATCATCTGTAGCCTTATACAATGATGTACTTTCAATAGTGCAAGGAAGGCACTTGTAGAACAATTGGAATCAGGCAACTTCAATCTATAACGACTGATATCAAGGAGCTCGACACTGCACGTTATTTCGGTCGCGATAGGAATGCCGATTGCCCGGCACCTCTCGCACAGATTCCGGCGTGCGCAATTAAAACACCGAGCTCCTTCCTTGAGTTTTGGCGTCAAAGCTAGCCTTTGGGTAAGGAACAAGGAGGCCAAGCGCTATCTTACGAACATAGGACGACACTCTGTCTTGATAGCTTTGCAGCTTTCCATAAGCGGGTATCAGATCGTGCTCTGCGATTTGGTTATGAGCTAGCGTATCCAGAAATTCTGTTATCACATCAACCTGCTTGTCGGCTCCCGAATGTTTCATCAATTCATGTAATGCTATCCGAACCTCCTCCAAACGATTCACATTTACGGTAATCCGGAATGCCTTTGTTTGTGATGACTTCAACAGTTGCGCCGGTGACGTGCAAAAAACCGCATTTATATGCGACCACTTGTACTAACTCAAC
>JALZVU010000054.1 GCA_023301795.1 Granulosicoccus sp. | reverse complement strand
CAGCAGCTGAGGCTCAAGCGGAAACCACTGCGGAAACACCTGAAGCTGCAGTTCCTCAGGCCTTGGATAAGTCAGCGGTTACGCCTGATGACTGGCCTCAACTGGTGCAAGAATTAGACATTGCAGGCATGCCACTGCAGCTGGCTAATAACTGCACGTTTACCGGTCTCAGTGCGGGTCGTGTTCAGCTGAATCTGGAAGAGGGCTCGGCGCATCTTATGGGGAATCAGCTTTTTGTTGATCGTTTGCAAGCAGCTTTGTGTGGCTGGTTTGGACAAGACGTTAAGGTGTCAATCGATCTGGTGACACAGGCTATTGAAACACCTGCCAAATTGTCCGCACAGCAAGCCGCTGACGATCTTGCAGCGGCTCATGATTCGATACACCTAGACCCGATTGTCAGACAGCTTATCGACAAGGTCGATGCGGCCGTTGACGAGGCGAGCATCCGACCTTTGCAGTAGACTTGCAAATTCACTTACGGAGAGTCAAACATAATGAAAGGCGGCATCGGCAATTTGATGAAGCAAGCGCAGAAAATGCAGGAAGACATGCAGAAAGCGCAAGAAGAGATCGCCAATATGGAGATCGAAGGTCAGAGCGGTGGCGGTTTGGTCAAGGTCACGATGAATGGGCAACACGAGCTGCGGCGCGTTTCAATTGACGACTCCTTAGTTGGTGACGACAAGGACATGCTGGAAGATCTGGTGGCAGCGGCTGTCAATGATGCCTCCCAGCGTCTGGCTGTAGTTTCCAAAGAGAAGCTCAGTGGACTGACTAATGGCATGGAACTCCCACCAGGTATGAAACTGCCGTTCTGAACGTTAAGGAGGCCGTCCGAGAGTAAACTGATCGGGCTGCCTCCCGAAATCGCGTCACGTTCGGTATTTTCTGCGCGGCCGTCTTCGGTAGCGCAAGCTCCCCAGACGCCTTATTCACCGTAAAACCATACAGACTATGTCATCCAGCGGCCTGCTTGAAGATCTGATCGAATCGTTGCGTTGTCTACCGGGAGTTGGTCCAAAATCAGCTCAACGGATCGCGTTGCACTTGCTAAAGCGCGACCGTAAGGCAGCTCGGCAACTGGGAGCGACATTGGTTGCTGCGATGGATAACATCAAGCATTGCGAACAGTGCAGATTGTTTACCGAGGCCGAGCTATGCCGTTGGTGCTCAGACCCGGCACGTCACTCCACACAACTGTGCATTGTCGAAAACCCGGCAGATGTTCTAGCAATAGATAGAGCCACTGACTACAGAGGTAAATACTTTTTGCTACTCGGCCACCTCTCGCCGCTGGACGGCATTGGCCCCAAAGATCTCGGTTTAGATCTGCTGGACAGCCGCCTGCGTGAGGGTGGTGTCGAAGAGATAACACTAGCCACAAATTCCACCGTTGAAGGTCAGGCTACTGCCCGGTACATCGTGGATCTGGCTGCAGCGTACAAAATACCGGTTATGCAGATTGCGCGCGGTATTCCGGTAGGCAGTGAGCTGGAATTCGCAGACAGCGGCACACTCTCCGTGGCCTTTTCTCAGCGTACGCCACTAAGCGATTAGTGTGCCGTAGTTCTAGTTTGTGGCGCTGTCAGGGTTATACACATAATCTGTGGATAACCTTGTGTACAAAACTGTTTAACGAGGTTAAGTCACTGGTTTTTTAACACTATTGTCAAATTGTGTATTATTTGAACAATGTATAAAATAGTGATAGTTATCAGTAATTTATGATAATTAAGTGAAGAACCCTATCCGCATTGTTGTGCAAATAGTGATAGTTCTCGTTATAACTTTTAGCTTGTGCATAAAAAGGCAAATATCGAATTCGTCAACCCTTTTTCATGAAAATATTTTGCTTTTTTTTGGCTTATATTACTTGTCTAGTTTAGCCAAATATGATGCTACCGGATTGTTGATGCCGGCTACCAAGCCATGAACGGATGAGCCAACTTAATCTTGATGCCTGTTAAGTTCGATAACGTTTGGTTGAGCTGAACTGAGCGAGGCGATTTGGAGCAGGGGAATGCGTCATCGAGCCAAGTTAATCAATATTAGACGACTGATTATTCACTCATGCCGCCACGGCGCGCAAGCTTGCGAATAGTGTGCCGAATCTTGCGAAAAAGTGCGTTTGGAATGTTCGGAGTGTTATCCACATAATATGTGGATAACCTTGTGTACAAAGCTGTGTAACCGAGTTAAGTCACTGGTTTCATAACACTATCAGCAAATTGTATATTAATTGAACGATATTGAATAAGCGTTATTTATCAACAAGTTGCTTCTGATCTATTAAAACTATATCCGTTTCTTGATCTGGCATGCCAGATATACAGTAGGTGTTTGGACGGTTGTGCATAAATAAGCTAGAAATTACTTTCGTCAACTGTTTTTTTGCAATAAATCAGCTTTTTTTCAACTGAAATAACTTGTGCGTTATTTGAAAAAAATGTACCCACTTCAGGGTTTCCTGCGATGCGCATTGCTTCAGATTGAAAAAACGTTTTTTCGATAGTAGGCCAGCTCTGCAATCGACTCTCTTATATCGTCCAATGCCAGGTGAGCACCGTGCTTGGAAAATCCTTCGAGTATTTCAGGCTGCCAACGGCGCACAAGCTCTTTGATGGTGCTGACATCAACATTCCGGTAATGAAAGAATGCTTCCAGCTCAGGCAGGTGGCGCACCATAAACCGCCTGTCTTGGCCAATGCTGTTGCCACACATGGGACTTTTGCCGGCACCGACCCAGGGCCGGAGGAACTCCAGTGTTTTTGCACTTGCATCCTCAAGAGAGTGGGGGCTGTTGCGCACGCGTGTGACTAACCCTGATGCGTTGTGATGTTCCGTATTCCATTCGTCCATGGCTGCAAGCCGCTCCTCGGAGCACTGAATGGCCATCACCGGTCCTTCTGCCAGAGTATTGAGCTGGGCATCGGTCACGATAGAGGCGATTTCGATGACGGTGTCGGTATCAGGCTCAAGGCCTGTCATCTCAAGGTCAACCCAGATCAGATTGCTATCGTTCATAGTCATATACTTATATTTTTATCGTTCAGGCTTACTTGCAGCATGCGTGATCGCGCTACACTCAAGCCTTGTATTCAAGCACACAAACACCGAAACCGCAGAGCCTTTGTTACACACAGTTTTTATAGAGTTCATCGCAGTGGCTAACATCAGCGCGCCTTCGGTGTTTGTCACGTGAAATCAAAACGTGCAAAAAGCCCGCCTGTTGGTGAGGCGATCACTGCTCGTGTGGTGGCTAACTTCAGAGCCACGGTTGCACTTCAATTGCAGGGGCAAGAAGGTTTCGAGAAAGCCTACCCGCTGAAAAACCTGCCGTTATTGGTGGCAGGGGACGAGGTGGTGTGCAGGCGCGAAGACGGAGCCCTGCGTGTCTACGAGTTGTTAGAGCGACGCAGTGTTCTGGAGCGGGCAGACAGGCACTGGGTCAAGCCACTGGCTGCCAATCTTACTCACCTGGGCATTGTGTCTGCCAATCCGCCCGGTGTGGATGCTTTATTAATCGATCAGTTTTGCGTGGCTGCATCCCGAGCGCGTGTGAGCTCCCTGATTATTTTTAACAAATGCGACACCATGAGTGCCGATGAGCGAACGTCGGTGAGTGCTCTGATGGACACCTATAGAGCCATCGGTTATCCCGCCGTCATGATTGATACTAAAACAGAGAACGGCATGGAGCCTTTAATGACCGAGCTGGCTAACCGTTCGATAACGCTTGTGGGTGCCAGCGGTGTGGGTAAGTCATCCATCGTGCAAAAACTGTTGCCTGATAAAGAGCTGCGTATCGGGGCTGTTTCGCAAGCCACAGGCTTCGGCTCTCACACGACATCGGTCACGTATTGGTATGAGTTGCCAAACGGAGGAGCCATTATCGACTCACCCGGAGTGCGCCAGTACTCGGTAGCGCATGTTGATGAGCAAACGGTACGCGAAGGGTTTTTCGAAATGGCTGATACTGCCGTGCAATGCCGCTTCAGCAATTGCACGCACACAGTAGAGCCAGCCTGCGCAGTGCTTGATGCGGTCAAGGATGGCAGTATTGCGGCTTCGCGCTATGAAAACTACTGCAAGTTGATTGCAAGCGAGTAGGGCTACAATTGCCCGTCAGCGTGCTGGACGGGCATGTTTCACTGAATTCTAAGAGCCCAGTGATTCGCTAAGGTTTTGTTTTGGTGTGTCTTCACGGTTGCCCCATGCAGACCAGGCGCCGTCGATAGCGCGCACCTGTTCATAGCCTAGATGTTTCAGGGCCACGTATGTTACGGCTGAGCGTTGATGGCTTTGGCAGTAGACGATGACATTATCATCCTGAGCTATGCCAAGCTGGTCGAGCTGCTTTTGCAAACTGTCATCGTCCAGAAGCTCACCGCTATTGTTGAGCATGGTGGTCCATTCGGCATGTTTTGCACCGGGAACGTGGCCTGCATGAATGGCGCGCACATCGGCGCCTTCATATTCAGCGGCGCTGCGGACGTCAAGTATCTTGACCTTGGATTCGGCGAGTTCGTGCAGCAGATCATCCACAGTAACGACGTTGTCGCCGATAAACGACAGCGTCAGATCACCTTCTTTGGCGTTGAAGATGTCAGTGCTGACGGGTAATCCTGCTTCAGACCAGGCCTGGTAGCCACCGCTTAGCCAGCTGCCGACCTCGTAGCCATACGCATCCATGACCCACATCAGTCGAGCTGCCGGTGTTTCGCGTCCCACATCATAGGCAATAATCTGATCACCCAGCCGAGCGCCAATCGATGCCAGAAAGCCGTTAAAAGCCTCAGGCGTAGGCATGAGTCCACCGGTAGGGGGTTCGCTTCGGTTCAGTTTTGCAGGATTTGCGTTGACAGCCCCCTCGAGATGCCCGGCGGCGTAGGCCTCGGCCGAGCGAAGGTCCACCAGGCATATTCCGGCATCGGTCAGTGACTGTCCATCAGCCTTGAGTTGCGTCAGGTGCTGGTGAAGTTGAGTCGTGGATATAACCAGAGGGAGTGACATGTGCCTGAAATCCTGCGTGATAGTGAAGTACAACACCTTATTATCTCAGATCTTTGGTGAACTTATCGATAGGCGGGTGTCTTAATATTAACGGCGCCGTTGAGCGCAGGATTCTGAGTATTACTGTTATGATTGGTGCCGCGAAAAAGGTGATTTTACTAGCACCGCAAATCGCTCGAGGAGCGAAACCGTTGAGTGACAAAGAAATAGACATGGCGCTGGTTGAAAGAGTCCAGCGGGGCGATAAGTCGGCCTACGATTTACTGGTACTCAAGTACCAGCACAAAATCGGACATCTGGTGTCACGGTACGTGCATGATACTCATGAGTCGCAAGATGTCACACAAGAGGCTTTTATCAAAGCTTACCGTGGCTTAAAGAATTTTCGTGGAGACAGCGCTTTCTACACGTGGCTGTATCGCATAGCGATCAACACTGCCAAGAATCATCTTGTCACCATGAGCCGTAAAATCACCGACACAGGTATCGATGCAGCTGACGCAGAACAATACGACAGCGGCTCTGCTTTGCGAGAGAACGCTACACCAGATCGGGTAATGGCCACCGAGGAAATAGCCAAAGTAGTTCAGGATTCCATTCTGGCACTACCCGATGATCTTCGCGAAGCCATCACGTTACGCGAGTTTGAAGGAATGTCCTACGAAGAGATAGCGCTCGCCATGGATTGCCCGATCGGTACCGTGCGCTCTCGTATTTTCAGGGCCCGAGAGGCCATAGACACTAACCTCGAGCCATTGCTCGACGAAAAACGCAGGTAAGGTAAGACGATGTCCAAATCCGATAATTTAACCGATGAGCAAAAGCTCTCGCAACTCATGGACGGCGAGTGGCAGGGACTTAATTCCGCAGAGTGTGTTGCTGGCATCTGTGCCGACGACGCTCTACGTGCCAAGTGGGCTCGATATCACATTATTCGTGATTCACTAAATAATGAGCCTGTTCAGACTGGGCAGGCACTGGTCAACCGCATCTGTGCGGCTATAGGCAGCGAGCCTTCCTACAGCAACATCACACCGTTTCACACAGCGGATGCAAGGCCCGATAACGCTGTGCAAGCTTTACAGAACGATACTGCGCAGCTAGATGCTGAGCACGTATCTGCTGGGGCAGCATTGCAACAAGCAGGGACTCAGATTGATAAGGCTCAGTCGAATACGCCGCGATCATCATGGATCGGCAGTGCTGCTAGTGGTTTCGCATTGGCTGCCAGTGTCGCTTTGGTGACCGTTGTAGGTATGAATCTGTTTGAAAAGCAAGGTGCACCAGGCGCTCCCACTATCGCTAACGTTGATGGTAGCGTGACAGGCACCGTCCCTGAGGCGGCTGCCTTTGTTAAAAACGACACGGCAACCTTGCCAGTTGTCGAGTTCGTTGCTAACACAGGCGCCTACTGGGTGTCTCCGAATTCCTCTGAGCGTGTAGTTGATGAAGAGCGGCTAAACATGTTGCTAGCACGACATATCGAAAGTTCGCCCACATCCAGCCGGAACGGCCTTTTGCCTTACTCTGGACTGGTCGGTTATGAAGAGAGTCGCACGGAGCGTTAATTTCTATGGTTGTTTGCGTTAGCAAGACGCTCGCGGTATTTTGCCTAGTCGGTGCCGTGAGTATTAGCTCCTCTGTGCGTGCGCAATCTGTGTCAACAGATAATGGTGCTGATAGTGCAGAGGCATTGACCATGACCCAACAGGCCTCTCGGCTTGTTGAGTCAATGGCTATCGCAATGAATACCCTTAATTACGAAGGGACCTTTGTGCACGCTCAAGGTGCCACACTTACCACCATGCACATTTTGCATGCGAGCAACAAGAATGGTGAGTTCGAACGCCTCAAAGCGCTGGATGGAGAGGCTCGAGAGGTTATCCGCAACAACTCGCTAGTTACCTGTATCTGGCCGAGCAGCGAGTCGGTGGTTGTGAGCAAATCCAAGCAACGTGATTTGTTGCCCCAAGTAGACATCGGCCTAGCGAACAACGAACGGTATGTGTTCTCACTGGGAATGCCGGATCGCGTAGCGGGCCGTGCCACACACGTAGTGACTGTGACACCGCGTGATGAATTTCGCTACGGATATCGATTCTGGATTGATACGCAAACCGATATGTTGCTTCGCTCAATGTTACTCGAAGGCCCTGATAGGCCAGTTGAGCAAGTGGTGTTTACCGATATTTCATACCCCGACACCATCGATGAATCCTTGTTCGATATTATGAAGGGGCATGAGCGTAGCGAGATTGTTAGCTGGCTTGAGCCTAAAGAAGTAGAAGCCACATCCACGCTTACAGCCGTTAGCCCATCTGAGCAGGCAAATAGGATCAGTTTTATTACTTTGCCAGACGGATATCACAAAACCTCGGAAACCTATTCATCCATGGAGAATAGTGATGGCCCGGTTAGTCATGTCATGCTGACAGACGGTATGGCG
>JALZVU010000053.1 GCA_023301795.1 Granulosicoccus sp. | reverse complement strand
ACGGTAATCCGGAATGCCTTTGTTTGTGATGACTTCAACAGTTGCGCCGGTGACGTGCAAAAAACCGCATTTATATGCGACCACTTGTACTAACTCAACTTGGATTAAAAACATCAAGTGACATAGTCACGTTGTCGAGCCGTCTTGTCCACGACCTTGGCTTCCAGATCATCAATCGCCTGATTGATTTGCTTCTCTAGCGAGCGTAGTGCCTGACGATTCTTGCGAAAGCGTTTGTAATTTTCGGTCATCTCACGGGCCCAGCTGACATCCTCTGACTTTACCGCTTTGGTGCGTGAACGTCCTTGCTCTGAGTAGTTGATCCGATCCACAGGATGTCCGCCTGCCTGTGCACACCAGCAATTGCTTGCACCGCACTTTCGATGCACCGTGCCAAAGCTTCCTCGGATCATAGCCTGTGTTTTCAGTAGTTCGCCGATAAGGCGGGAGCGACGTCGTTCAAGCTTTTCTATTTTACTGGGTGTAGACATCTGTACAATATAGTCTATAGTACTGTACAGATGTCAAGTGAATCAGCTTATGCGTACTGCAGATGATGGTTTGGAACAACTGAAGCGCAAACGTGTAGCAGAGCTACCGCTGCTCAACCATCTGGCTAAACGGCTTCACTTCGATGAGCTGCTAGCCTTGCACATCAGCGGTCACGGTAACGAGAAAGTGCCTGCCGCACAAACTCTGCTGATGCTTGTCTTCAACATCACCTCGGGGCGTCTACCACTTTATGAGTTGGCGCAGTGGACCACCGATTTCGATGGTCGGCTATTTGAGGGCGACAGCGACCTGCCGCCTAGCTTGTTCAACGATGATCGCTATGGCCGTGCGCTGGACAAGCTCTATTCGGCCGACAGAGCGAGCCTGATGACTGATCTGGTACTGGCCATGGTGCAAGCACTACAACTTGATTTATCTCAGTTGCACAACGATTCCACGAGTATCAAGACATGCGGTCAAATGCCCGGAACGACACAGTCGGGTGTGCAGTTTGTGCATGGACACAGCAAGGATCACCGACCCGATCTGAAGCAGATTGTGTTCAGCCTGAGTCTGACAGCTGACGGGGCCGTGCCTATCCATTGCAAGAGCTATGCGGGCAATCGTACTGATGACACCACTCATATTGAGACCTGGAAACAGCTGAGAAAGTTGGCTGGTGTGCCTGATTTCCTTTATGTTGCTGACTGCAAGGTTTGCACCGACAGCCAACTGTCTTTTATTACCCGACAGGGTGGTCGTGTAGTAAGTCTGTTGCCTGATACCTGGGCTGAGGCCAAGGCATTCAAGCAAGCACTACGTCAATCAAAGAAGATGAAAAAGAAAATTCTGCGCCAGCCTGTACCGAACCAAAACGGTGAGTTTGAGACGTTCTACCGCTTTGACGGCATTCACAAGACGACTAAGCGCGGGTACACGTTGCATTGGATTTATACCACCGAAAAGAAAAAACGTGACCGCTATGCACGTGATCAACGCCTCGCGACTCTTGAGCAAGCACTCGGTGAACTGATGGCCAAGCTTAATCTGCGTCAGCTCAAAACTGAAAATCAGATACAAGAACGCGTCAATCAGCTGCTGGAGAAGTACCGTGCTGTGGGCTTGTACCACATACAAATCCTGCCAGTCACAGAGTCAAGCAAAGTTCAGATCGGCAAAGGTCGACCCGGTAAACAAACGCGCTACAAAACGACTACTCGCACCGTTTTCTCTTTGGCATGGTCACGTAACACGCAGGCCCTCGAGCAAGAACGAAGAACAGATGGTGTGTTTCCCATCCTGTGCACCGATGAGGCATTGGACGCTAAAGCTGCCTTGCTGGCCTATAAGTATCAGCCTCGACTCGAGAAGCGATTCGAACAGCTCAAGACGGTACACAATGCAGCCCCCACCTTGTTTAAAAAGGTTGAGCGCGTCGAGGCTATGATGTTCGTGTTCTTCATGGCGCTGATACTTCAGGCGGTGATGGAAAGAGAGGTACGCAAATCAATGGCCGAAGAAGCCATCGACTCAATACCGGTATACCCGGAGCATCGTCTTGCGCAGCATCCGACAACCGCCAGAATCGTGGATCGCTTCCACGATATATCACTGTATCGACTCCATCATGATGGCATACTTGTCAAACAATACCGGGACGAATTGACACCGTTGCAACGCAAGGTGCTGAAGCTGCTTGGTATGACGGAGGCGGGTTACTGGAAGCAGGTGAGTTAAGTGACACCACACGGATCAGGTGACGCGCCGGCAATAATTTTTTCAGCCATCAGAAATCCGAAAAAGTGCCATCTGGTTTGTGCGGAAAGTAGGGTTTATATATTCCCTAAACCCACATTTTTGTGACTGAGTATGGCTAGCTCGGGACGAATCTGGAGCTTCTTTTACATCCTACGGCCTTGCGAAAAAAAACATCAGAGCAAACCTTACATCTGACATAAGGAACTTTCGTGCTTGATGCATGGCTCCGTTAAGCTTGCTTCGCGAGCACTAGGGCAATCACTCACATATTTTTGCTACTTCAAATACTTACAAATTCTGCATGTCATCTGTCAAAAATTCAGCAGTGAATTCAGTCAGCGTGTACATCCTACAGTCTGCGCGATGCAGATATACTGCTGTCATACCGGAGTCAATGAAATGGTTCCAAATCCTCACTATCTCTGCCGCAGTACATACTCCTGTCAAGTTGGAACCTCCCCACAATCCATCGTTGTCGCCCATACATGTAAAATCAATGGTTAAGAGATTCCCATCAAATTGAAATAGCCATTTCCAATCCCAATAGCTTGACGTAATTGCACCGTTAGTTACGGATAACTCTTCCATACTATTAAGCGAAGATACCACTGCTTCGCGACTGTACTCAACGATTTCGTGTACATCAATACTGTACAGCGGCAACGCAGATTTCTCTGGACCTGGTACAAATGACATTGCCTCCTTGCCGGTATCAAACTGCATAGTAGTTTTATCTTAATACGTATCGAATTGGCTTTGAAATACTATTTAGCGCTGCAGCAAGACAACAGTTGACGGATACTGACAAAAGCCATATGACTGAATCATTACTCGTGAATCGACTCTTGTATCTATTGTTTGCCAGCTTGAGACCTAAAACAAAAACATTCTAACTCACGCAGACAGGTTCCCAGCAAGCCTAACATCGCGCATCAGAAACACTGGAAGCTAACGTACGTTCTGGCGTAGCCAGGTTGTGTTGCAGGGTCCAGCGTTTGCTGCATGGCTCCGTTAGACCTGCGTCGCTGATACATGCGCCCCACTATAGGGTCCGCGAAGACCCACTACAGACGAAGATCATACCTCCACTTTGTAATTGAGGGATAGTTCGTCGCCAGCCATTCCACGAATACCCCAATTGCTTCTTGGCGTCTCAAATATCGTAA
>JALZVU010000052.1 GCA_023301795.1 Granulosicoccus sp. | reverse complement strand
TTGCAACCTGCGTTACCAATATCAACACGACCAGGGCATCCTGCCTCGTCCGGCGCATCGTTTGCAGGTCCGTTGCCGCACTGAATGTCGTTATACGGGGTTCGGCCGTTGGTCGACCCGGTGCCTAATTGAGCTCTTATGTCGTTACAAATCCGAACAACATTGAGCCTGCCGATAGGTGTGTCAGCGGATTTTTCGTCTAGGTTGTGATCGTAATTGCTGCTATCACAATAGCATCGACCATCGACTTCATAGCTGTCTTTCCAGCCCGGACGGGGATTCCACTGTGCAGAAGCGTTTGCTGAGGCCATGCACAATACAGCTATGGCTACGAGTAGTTTTTTCATAAGAATAGGTTCTCTTTAACCGCATAGTATGCCTCGGCAGTCTATAACAGGAATGTTACATTGCCTATCGACACAGCGAAAAAAGGCGTCAAGCTGACACATCTGACAGTAATTGAATGCTGGTAGTCATCAGATAAAGACTCAGCGTCCATTCGAAATTACCTTGTACGAAGGACTGGCCGGTACTTCCAGCAATAGGGTCGCCAAAAAACTTATAAGGAGCTACCGATTTTAAATCAGAGCGAATCCAAGCGATATCGTGCAGCGTTAGCGGATTTATAACAAGAGATCGTTTTTCATAAAATGCTACGATTGCTTCGGTCACAACATATCGAGCATCAAAGAGCGCACAAACAGGGAGTGCTTTTTGCAGCACGTCGCTTTCATTTTATTTGTCAAGGATGCTAACTTTGCTTAATAATTCACTAAAATCCATGTCGGTTGTTCTGGCATTGGTGGGCTCTGTATCTGCAATGGATACAGTTTTTGCCGCAGCGCAAGTCCCTAGCTTTAATTCAAACAGTTGTAGTAGTAGCCAATTCTACTCAATCTCGTCAGCCTCCAGTAACGAGAGCTATAACCCGAGGTACAGCCCATCGAACGTCATCGATGACAGTCTTGCTGAACAATCGAGGTGGTCATCCAAAGGCCGCGGCAATTCTATTATTCTTGACTTGGGTCGGGAACGAAGGATTAATAACATTCACGCTGCATGGCATAAAGGCACCATCAGACAATCCTATTTCGATGTAGAAACTTCAGCGAATGGATCGAGTTGGAGCACAGTGCTTACAGGCGCTATTGCACAGGGCAGCCTTGGATACCTTTCGTTCGACTTGCAACCCAGTTCAGCGCGGTATGTGAAAATTGTCGGTCAAGGAAATTCGGTCACTAGCTGGAATAGCATCACCGAGGTACAGATTTCAGGGTGTGAAGAGACGAATACTCCCACATCAGGCCGTTGCAACAGAATGGACAACCTGGCTATAGATCGTGCAACGTCGCCAGATAGTCATAATCAGAACTATAGTCCGTCACGTGCAATTGATAATAATCTGGGCAGTGACTCGCGGTGGTCTTCGAAAGGTTCTGGGCGATCAATAACGCTTGAGCTCAGCGAACGGAGCACTGTACGGCGTATTGCTACCGCATGGCACAAAGGTGATATCAGACAGGCATTCTTTGATGTCCGAACATCAACCAATAACCAGGACTGGCAAACTGTACTTTCTCAAGCCACCGCTCAAGGCACGAGAGGCATGATCGAATTTGATGTACTGCAAAGCGATGCCAATTTTGTACAAATCATCGGGTACGGTAATTCAGCTTCTCCATGGAACAGTATTGTTGAGGTTGATGTATTTGGGTGCGGCGAGAGAGAAACTGTTGACACGCCTCCAACAAGCCCACCGTCTGATAATTCATCTATCGAGCGGATAAGGACATTGTTTGATTTGGAAGGCGGTGACAATGACCTCACTCCTTATCGTGATAACAATACACTTGCATTCAACGCACTAGCAGCTAGGCATGTAACGCCTAATGGCAACGGCTGGAGGCACGAGCTTAAGATACGACAGTCTCTTCGTGAGGCGATGTACGAGACTATCGAAAATTTCTCAGCTCGTATTACACCCAGGCTATCCCCCGGCTCTAAAACCATTGTTGCGCAGTATCACGGTGGGGATACAGGAACGCTTGTAAAAGTCTATGTGTCTGACACTGATGAAAAAGGACGTGATGACGTTAATCCCGCTGATGGCGTGTTCGCCGTCTATGTGCGCCTCAGGACTGACAGTTCTGATTCCGAAACGATCTTGGATCTGGGCACTATCCGCAGCGGTGATTCGTTCAACCTGACGCTCAACAATAACCGAGGTGATGTGTTCGTTTCTGCACTGGGAAAAAGTACACGATTGAGAGTGTCAAACAGTGATGGGGCCTATTTGAAATTCGGAAACTACCTGCAGGCCCAAGAGCCTGCAGGAGGGCGAAAATATTCCGACGATGATGATTGGGCTGACTTTTATAATTCCGCTGGCTTCTCTGAAAGCGTCGTTACATTTTCCAACATCAGCTATAATCGAAACTAGCGGAAAAGTCATCTTATAGGGGTGCGGTATCACTATCGCTGTACGGTGGTCTGGATCTCTTGGGTCGGAGCGAGGTTGAGTACCAGCTTTGTAGGAACCAATGGGTGGATACACCTTTGCAACTGGTCAATATCCATCACCTTTATTCCGTCAGGCTTGTCCAGAAGCTCAGTAGCGGTGCTTGCCTGCATGAGTATCGAGTAAACATCTTGTTCCATGCCCTGGCCATTAGACGAAGGTGCTCCTTGTGCATTGTCACTGGCAACCATCTGCATGATTTTGTTAGCGGACCAATCTGAGAGATGTGTGAGGGTTAAACCTAAGTCTCGGTGAGCGTCTGTACTTCCTTGTCTTTCAGGTGCAATCCTCCAGCGTGGATATCCATTTTGTTCCATTATTGTGGGTAGGAGAAAGACTCTCAAGCGTGCGTCGTAACCCCAGGAAGGTCCGACGTGCCCCTGTGTTTTGTGGGCATCAACGTTGAGATACACGCCTAGGTAAGGATATACCCCGGCACCTTTTAAACCGGTGTTGCTGGATTCCATGCGCTTCCGGTGTCAATCTGGTTGATCCATATCGGTTTTCCATCCACTAGCCGGCTCGTGATGACTCTTGGAGGGTGTCCTGCTTGTGCGTTAACAAGTACCTCGGGTACTTGGTAGTCGGTGTCTATTGGTCCTTGAACGATCAATTCGTTGACGGGAAGTTTCTGCGCCATTTCATCCATCAGATTATCGACATCTGCACCCACATTATTCCAGTCCCATCCAAAGAATTCAAAAGGGAACACGTCTATGGCTAGATCGACAGGAGCCGCAACAGATAACGTTTTTTCGTCTTTATATCCTAGGCGTCGCGTTGTGATGCGGGAATTCTTTCTGTGAACAGGTGCATCTTTTGCCAGTCTAGATGCGTACCGTCGATCGAGGAGTTGAATCCTTTAATTTGTATCGCGCAAAGGCGCAAATTTTTGAAAAAAGCTTGGAGAAAGCAATGAAAACAACGATTAGCTGTGCAGCGATGCTCACAGTACTCTGCGCAAGCACAGGCGCCATGGCAGGCCACACCAATGAGCTTCTTGAAGCTGATCTTGACGGGCGTGAGCAGGTTGGTAGTGATCCTACCCAGCGCCTGGTTGGCGATCCTGACGGCAAGGGGAAAGGCTATGTATTCGGTATCGACGGTGACCCAACGACACTGTGCTACAACGTGATTGTCGATAAAATCCAGCTAGTACCAGTCACTGAAGGAATGATGGCGCACATCCACGAAGGCGTTCGTGATACCAATGGTCCTGTTGTGGCTGTTCTGGCAGGTCCCGAAGATACGAACGCTGCTGATTGCCTGACGGAAGGTGAAGCGGGTAAATTTCCTACGGAAGAAGCAGGCATTGTTCAACGCATTCTGCACAACCCAGAACTGTTTTACATCAATGTTCATAATCCTGATTTTCCAAGTGGTGCTATTCGTGGTCAGTTAAAGAACACAATTCACACCCATGACGACGACGCTACAGGTGCTGGCGATTTTCCAACCGTTCCCATGAATCTGACCGCTCTGGTTTATTCAGGAACAGCTGTGGAGATTTTCTGGGATCGTTCCACGGATGATGATAGCCAGGTTGTAGCCTACAGCGTGATGCGCGATGGCCAGCCAGTTACAAGCGTGCAGGGCAATAGCTTCTTTGATGATGGCCTGATGCACGGTACTACGTACGAGTACAGTGTGGTTGCTATTGACAACATGGCAAATGAATCTGCTGTGTCTGAATCCCTCAGCGTCACTACTGATAATTGATCATCTTTTCAACTGTCAGGATGTCAGTCTCAAAATGTTGTCGACTAGCAACAAGAGACTGATTCAGGGTGGTTGAGTAGGTCACCGGGTTGATAACAGGTCCGGTGTCACTTCCTGAACCATTGTTTAAACCTGCTCAAGGAAGAGTAGGGCAGAGATAGTTGCGCAGAACAGAACAATTAGGCTACTTGAGAGCCGCGAACCCTGATCTGAGATGCTCTGCGGCCACTTGGACAGGGCTGGAAGGGTTTTTTGTCACAATCAGCCCCAATCCGTAGTCACCCAGGTCTGGCAAGCCATGACTTTCATTCAACGCCATAATGCCTGCAGTGCACGAGGACACGGGTATTGGTGCCACTGCGAGATCTGCCAGCATCGCAGCGCGTTGCCCTGAAATATGTGCGCTCATGAAAGCGACGCGATAATCCCGTTTGCTGCGTGCAAGACTTTTCAAGCCCACGTTACGCCAGGCACAACCTTCTTCCCATACCGAGACAGGCAGAGGGTTTTTTTCAAAAGCAACTCCGTTACGCGCTCCAGCCCAAGTGAGTGATTCACTAAAAATAATCTCGACATCTTTGGTTTGTCGTACGGCTGGATCGCAGGTAATCATTGCAAGGTCAAGTGAATTGTCCTTGACTGCTGCTTGTAATTTGGAAGAGCTATCGATCACCACATCTAGGGTAACGCCGCAGTAAGCACTGACAAAGCTACGCAGCATGGTCGGTAACAATCGGTCAGCCACATCATCCGGTGCTCCCAGCCGGACAGTGCCTGTGACGTCGGGTGCCACAAATTGCATCATGACATCCCTGTTCAATGCCAGCATGCGTCGACCGTGTTGCACGAGCTTCTCTCCATCAGTGGTGGCGGTAACTGAACGTGAATCGCGGTGAAACAGTGCTCGGCCAACAATTTCTTCGGCTTTCTTAACCTGCATGGAAACTGCTGAAGGTGTGCGAAAGACGACAGCCGCCGCGGCTGAAAAATTTCCAGTATCTGCAATGGCGACCAGGGTTCTGAGCATGTCCAAGTCCAATAAGGGGAGCTGTGCGGATTGAGCAGTTGTCATGGAAGGCTATATCAGTCTATAAGGAAATTTGATAGATACTATCAGAATTGTTCGTTTGCCTGATAGGTGGGGTAGCCGCTATTGTTTATTCAACGCTGCAACACCGCAGCCTGCACTGATAATGGAGCAGAACCATGACTACGCAACGTTGCACAACTCGTGAGCAGCCGATGGTAGCTGAGACCTCGAATGCATCAGGCTTGCTACACAGGCTACTAAGGGCTACAGGCGCTGCTATTTCTGTCCGTGGTACGTACAGTAAACTATGCTCTCGCCTAGCTATCAGACACCAGCAAAGGATAGACCGCCAGGCGTTTGAAAACATGTTGTCGCTAGATGATGATCTCTTGCAGGATATTGGTGTAACGCGTGATGCGGTACGATGGGCTGCTGGGCTCCCCCTGCAGGAAGACGCTGCGCTGGCTCTTAGGGACATCAGTCGACAACATAATCATGCTGGAATTGGATTGTAAAAAATGAAAATTATTGAAGTGGCAGCGTTCTCTGATGGCGACGTCGGTGGTAATCCTGCTGGTGTCTACATCACCGACCAGCACCCCGCTGAGAAAGAAATGCAGGCAATTGCTGCAAAAATTGGGCATTCAGAAACAGCGTTCGCCGAACCTGATCATGATGGCTGGCGTGTGCGATATTTTTCGCCAGAATCTGAAGTCCCGTTCTGTGGCCATGCAACTATAGCTTTGGGTGCCACACTGGCAGAGCAAAATGGAGCGGGAGTATTCAACTTGCAGCTTAATGAGACAGCCATTTCCGTTGAGGGGTTTGTTCACGAGAATACTTTTTCTGCAGCGCTGCAATCACCGGGCACGCAATCTACATCGGCGACGCCCGCTGTAATCGCTGAGGCTCTCGATCTGTTCAACTACCAACCTTCCGATCTGGATCCAAACATAAAACCTGCAATGGCAGACGCCGGCGCTGGCCATCTTATTATTGCGCTCAATTCACGGAGTTTGCTGAGAGCGATGAACTATGATCTGGAAGCAGGACGCACTTTCATGAATAAGCTGAAATTGGTGACGGTTATGTTTGTTTATGCTGAAACAGCACGGCTGTTTCATGTGCGTAATGCCTTCGCCTCTGGCGGTGTATTTGAAGATCCAGCAACAGGGGCTGCGGCAGCTGCTTTTTCTGGCTACTTGCGTGATATTCAATGGGCTCACCAGGGACGTATTGATATCGTTCAAGGAGAGGACATGGGATCACGATCGTTGATTCAGGCGGACATCAGCCACGAGGCAGGATCGTCCATTCGTGTGACCGGGTCAGCACGGTTTATGCAGGCCAGCAATGAGTGAGTCTGCCACTCACAAAGAATCAGTATTGCCTAAACAGGCTGTGTAATTGGTATCTTGAGCAATCCAGTGATGAGTAGAATCGTAAACAGAAAAAATTGCTGAACTTATCGAGTCCGTCTTGTAGACTCTTTGTAGAGTTTACAAGGAGCGCTTGTTACAAGCTTCAACCGCCAGAGTTGCCACCGGTTGCGCCGCGCAAATCCCACTTGTACCAGACTCTCTCATTCTGGTAAGACATTAGCAATAGCCGTCTAGCGCCACTTGCAGACAGATTCTACCATCAAGTATCAATACTTCCAGAATTGCCAGCATGCCAGTCGTTCGGCTCATCCTGGTCGATGGGGGTAGTCATGCCTTTCGTTGTTGCTGTGATTTCCACACTTGCACAGTCTAAAAGCGACGTTGCACCCGCGATAGTCGAATTTCTCGAACAGTTATGAAATATCAGTAATCATGAGAACTGATCATTTGATGTTTGCTAACGTCACGTGGTGCATCACTATTGCAGGCTGATTCATCTGACGCGAATGCAGTGCTTGTGTAGAAACATTATTACTCAGTGCATCCGGTAAATAGTACAAACCCACTATTTTTCTGCACGCAACACGTACGCTACGTTTCGAATACTTGGATGATCGCTGTCGCAGTGTGATCGATCCTATTCAAGTCTATTCACTATTATTTATTAATTGAGGCATGCGCAATGAACTGGGATCAAATACAAGGTAACTGGAAACAGTTTAAAGGACAGATGCAAGAGCGGTGGGGTGACCTCACTGAAGACGATCTAGATCAGGCTGCTGGTAATCGTGAGCAGTTGGAAGGAAAAATTCAAGAGCGGTATGGCAAGACGAAAGAAGAGGCGCGCGAGGAGGTCGATCAACTAGTCGCTGAGCTGAAAGACTGAAAACAGTTTGTCATTAGACGGCGTTGTTTTAGCGGCCAATCTGGTTCGGTTAAAACCTGTCAGCTAGTCAAGTGCGAAGTGAAGTGTTTGTCCGATGAATTTTCTGGCTTATCGGGCAAGCACAAAATTGTGTCACTACCACCAAGCACTGCCAGATTAGATATGCAATAAAATCATCTCAGTGCCGGCCGTTTGCCAGAAGTAGAAAATGTTGACCCAGTAAACCCTAGTGTTGCACAAGATTTCGAGTCCAGAAGCTTATAGAGCTGTATAGAGGGTAGAAGAGCGCGCGATTATCGCAGGCATCGACAAGTCTTCGGTTACACTGCCGACCACAGTATTCCGATATCGCCGTAAACGCCTGAATACCCTTGTATGGATTCCATTTCGCAGATTGTACTCGGCGCATCACTTGCGCACCTCACGCTTGGTGAAAAATTAGGACGGCGAGCTTTACTTGTCGGGGCAGTGGTGGCGACGCTACCTGATCTGGACGTGCTGGTCCCTTACG
>JALZVU010000051.1 GCA_023301795.1 Granulosicoccus sp. | reverse complement strand
GACAGCACCACGGTATTTGAACGCTTCAATGCCTCAAAACCCACACCCAGAGTTCGCTGGTTCAGAGGATGATCGACGCAAAGACCGCGTTTGTCGAAAAATATACCGGTTGTGTCTCCCACGGCTCCTGCCTTGCGCAGTGATCGTAAATCAGCCTGACTAATCATTCGTTGCTGACGTAACAGGCAGTTCTCCGACAGCTCGCCGATACTGATCAATGCCATGTCCGCTTGTCTGGCAAGCTTCAAGGGTCTGGATACAGTGCTTTGTTTCAACAGCACATCTCTGTCAGAGGAAGAATCCGCGATAAACGGAACTGGTAGGTAATAGCCCTCGCCACCTGTTGCGCGTGACAGTGCCTGGACAACTTCAAAGGGGTTGAACGCCGAGTTGGCGGTTAGTGACCCCATTAAACTGACAAAACGAGCTTGCGGGGCATCAAAGCCTGCAAGGTGGCGTGACACATGTTCCAGTGTGCGACCCCATCCGGTGCCAATGACAAGTTGCGGTTGCGCACCTAGTATCTGACGCAAATACTGAGCTGCTGCAGTACCAACGGCACGTCGGGGAAACTCGGTGAAGTCATTGAGCGCCGTATCAGAATTTGCTGGCAATCCCAGTTCAGGTGTACAAATGCAGGTAGCCAGTCCGAAGTGCTCTGCAATAGCTTGCTCTACAGGCAGAAGGCCGACTTCGCGTTCATTGATTGAAATGCTGACAATGCCAGTCTCGCGAGCTTGGCTGAGCAGTTTGTTAACCCGTGCTCGAGTTGTGCCAAGCTGTTCAGCGGTTTGTTGCTGATTGATGCCACCCACATAGTAAAGCCATGCGGCTCGTGTCATCAATTGCGCGTCGGTTGTGTCGTTCATGGTGGTATCTGCTGGTCTAGTTTCAATCTGAGCGATAACGTATCGTGTATGTACATATGTATATCGAATTGACATTTGTAATATACATTGGATAATCATACCTCTAACTGGTGCAATCAAGGTGTGACAATGGCAGAGTTGACGATACCGCCCAACACAAACGCCAATCTGGATCTGGAAGCGTTATATCGCATGATGCGTCGCATTCGCAGTTTTGAGGAGCGCGTTGGGGAGTTGTTTGTGCGCGGTCAGAGCGCAGGATCCATGCTGCACTTATCGATCGGTGAGGAATCAGCAGCGGCCGGTGTAGGCTCTGTGATGGAAGACGGAGACTCGTTCACCACGCACCATCGAGGCCACGGTATATTCCTGGCACGCGGCGCTAACCCGGATCGCATGATGGCGGAGATTGCGGGTAAGCAAAGCGGTTACTGCAGTGGCAAAGGTGGTTCCATGCACATTGCTGACATGAGCCTTGGGCATCTTGGGGCTAACGCGATTGTTGGCGGAGGAATTCCTGCGGTGGTGGGTGCGGGGCTTGCCTCAAAGCTCAAGAAGTCGGGTTCTGTGTCTGTCGCATTTTTTGGCGATGGCGCCATGCAACAAGGCATTCTGTACGAGTCGATGAACATGGCAGCACTTTGGGATTTGCCGGTGCTGTTTGTCTGTATCAACAATCAATACGGTATGGGAACGCGTATTGACCGGGCGACAAAAACCACCGACCTACATGTACGTGCTGAGGCGTTTGGTTTGCAGGGCCGCTCGGTTGACGGGTTGGATGTTACGGATGTTCATTCAGCGGCTGCCGATTTGATGGACGATGCAAGGGCTGGAAAGCCTGGGTTTCTCGCGGTGTCGTGCTACCGGTTTTATGGTCATGCGCGTAAAGACAAAAGTCCATACCGCACGGATGAAGAAGAAGAGGCCGGACGCAAGCGAGATTCAGTTGCGTACACCCGTGAGCAGCTTGCTAATTCAACGGTGGGTGCTGATGCGCTGGATATTCTTGATCGCTCTATTGATGAAGAAATGGATGCCAGCATCGATTTTGCCATCAACTCAGGTGCACCAGAGCTTACCTCGATGTTCAACGATGTCTATGGTCCGAGTGAGCCCCCACCCGAGTCTGTGCGTACGCGCATTGAACGTGTGCTGGCAAGGAGCTAGTTATTATGGTGCAGATGACTTACAGAGAAGCTTTGCGACAAGCGCTGTTTGACGCAATGACAGAAGATGACACCATCTTTATTTTAGGTGAGGAGGTTGGTCGCTATGGGGGAGCTTATGGTGTTACCAAAGGCTTGATTGATGATTTTGGTGAGGACCGGGTGCTTGATACACCGATATCAGAGGCCGCTATTATTGGTGCTGCTGTGGGTGCAGCCATGAGTGGCATGCGTCCCGTAGCAGAACTCATGTACGTCGACTTCATCGG
The DNA here is from genome assembly GCA_023301795.1 of Granulosicoccus sp. Classification (GTDB taxonomy): domain Bacteria; phylum Pseudomonadota; class Gammaproteobacteria; order Granulosicoccales; family Granulosicoccaceae; genus Granulosicoccus. The sequence continues at coordinate 1,175 of JALZVU010000051.1, read as the reverse complement.
TATGACCATGGATCAGCTTGGCAATCAGGCGGCGAAGATTCGCTATATGTTTGGTGGTCAGACAGGTGTGCCGATGGTGCTTCGTACGCAAGGGGGTACCGGTCGTTCTGCCGGTGCACAGCACAGCCAGAGTCTTGAGGCCTACATCATGCACACGCCAGGATTGCGGCTTGTGATGCCTGCCACTGTGGCCGATGCCTATCATCTGCTGCGTCAATCATTGAGACAACCCGACCCTGTGGTGTTTATTGAACACAAAGGCTTGTACACGCTGAAAGAAGAGGTTGATCTGGATGCTGATGAAGTGCCTTGGGGGCAGGCTGTTGTTCGACGGCAGGGCGAGCATGTCGTGTTGGTTGCGTATTCGCGGCAGGTTCACCACGCCATGGCTGCGGCAGACACGCTGATGGAATCAGGCGTTAAGGCAACAGTAATCGATGTCCGTTCTTTGAATCCGCTGGATTTCAAAACCATTCAAACAGAGGTGGAACGTGTTGGTCGGGTTGCTGTGATATCTGAAGGCGTAATGACGGCAGGTGTCGGTGCTGAACTAGCGGCTCGTATCAGCGAAGAATGCTTTGACTATCTGCATGATCCTGTTATTCGCATTGCGGGCGAGGATATACCGATATCCGTGTCTGCAGCTTTGGAAGCGGGGTCTGTGCCTGAACCCGGGATGATCGTTGACACCGTTCGTCGTCTACTCGAATGAGTACCGTGGATAATAGTTCGTTGACGCTCAACATGCCCAGCCTTGGTGAGACCATGGAACGCGGTACCGTTGCTGAATGGCTGGTGAATGAAGGTGAGGCTTTCAAACGTGGTGACAGCATTATTGAATTTGAAACCGACAAGACAGCGGTTGAATATCCGGCACTGGGCGCCGGCGTGCTACGACAACAACTGGTAAAGCCGGGGGATGAAGTGGAGGTGGGTGCGCCTATTGCCTTGATCGACATTGGTGACGGGCCTGATTGGGTCAGTGATGGTGTGGGTACAACAGACACAGAAAACTCTGCGGGTACAACCGCAAAAGCGGATCTGATAGATGATGAGGCTGACTCTGCAAATCAACGGCCTTTTAATCAGGATGCTGCCTCTGATAACGTCGATGCATCGTTAACAGACGACAACACGCAACAATGCCTGCGTGCTACACCTGTAGCCAGAAACCT
>JALZVU010000050.1 GCA_023301795.1 Granulosicoccus sp. | reverse complement strand
GCATGTTGATGATGGGCATGCTGATCGTGCTGTGTGTAGCGATCATAATCGTGGCCTGTTTCCATGCGGCGTGGCGGGTCCGCTTATCAAAGCAGTGTCACCTTTGTAATCTGCAACCATTCGAACGCTTTTAGCACGCTTTAACAGTCTGCCCATTTCTTTGGGAACTTGCCTATTGGTAAAGAGTTTTTTACTAAATGGCGTAATATCTATTCTAGATTCAAGCAGTACTTCGAACGCAACATTGGACATTGTCAGCATGGTCTGGAGAAATTGTTGGTGCTCTACTACCAGAATAATGACTAGGTCTGTGTCGCTGTTAATTGTGTGGGTTCCACGGGCCCGACTGCCATAAATAATAGTGCTATCGAGTTCATAACGTCTGTTTTTCCGCATTAACAGGGGAGAGAAACAATAGCCCCAAATCCCGTGGTTATAGATTAATATCCATCATTATGAGATACGTGCTTCTATGGCTGACGTTAGCATTATCAGCACCGATACAGGCCGCTGAAGTTGTGGAATATGCTTTGGCAGCCAAGCAGCTTGTTAGCTTGAATGATGAAGCCCGTGATAGCGGCTTGCGTCCACGGATGAGCAACCCAGAAGCAGCCAAGGCTCTTTCAATAGCAGGAGACTCACAACGATTCTTGTTCAGTGGCCCCGTGTCGCCCAACGAGCTAGCTATTTTTTGCCAAGTATCGACTGGCCTTGTGCAGCTCTACCTCTCAGATGTGTACAAGCCAACATCAGCTGCGGAAAAAACGAGATATAGGCACGAAGATCTGGTAGCAATCACGGCGGAATACGTTGATGAATTAATTCTTATAAAGCCGTTTCTAAGTCATTGTAATGGGCTTATGATGAAACAGCTTGCAGATGTAAAACCACAGGCACACCAGAGTATCAGCGAACAGCATCTAGATTCGGTACTCGTGATTCAAGCCTTGGTGTTAAGTGATTTTATCGGTACGCTTGCGATTGCCGATGAAACTACCTTGCCGTTGAACTATCGATTAACCTTGTTACGCACCATAGAGCAACACACATCCTCCATCTCCAGAACCTTGGCTGAAAGAGAGCGTAGCCGTATCGCTGGATTGGTTGATGAAGTGCTTGAAGCTGCTGAATCACCAATCAGCAACGAGCTACAAAAGGTGAAAGACGCACTCCTGTCGGTTGAGGGTTGTGAGGTAGTTTGCGTTATGCTGGATAGGCCTTAGAAAATCCTCCAACCTGTCTGTACTCTTCACTGGTGCACAATCCTCGGCCATAACGCCATGCTGGGGTGAGTTTGTATCCAGCTACAATGCCGGATGAGGGCGTTCACTTTGCATGTGCCTGGCTAGCCTTTGATCCTGAAGCTGTCACAGCGAAGGTAAATTAGATTGGCAAGCGTGAGTTATCGCAATATAAATCGAATAGGAACTTGACCTTTACGCTTGTAAGCATGACAATCCGTGCGACGGGATTATAATCCTTTTCGTTGTCGTATGCTCACGTGCGCCATAACTGCACATCAATCCGTCAAAATTTCTCATGCACCTTTGAGTGTGGTTGACTATGCTTCGTTTTGCCTTTCAGATTTTCCTTTCAGCATTCTTGCTCTTTCAGGTGCAGCCCATCGTGGCGCGGTTCATCCTGCCAGAATTTGGTGGTGCTTCTAACGTTTGGACCGTGTGTCTGGTCTTTTTCCAGATATTCCTTCTGGTGGGCTATCTATATGCCTACCTGCTTGATCGTTGGTTGCCACCCTTTAAGCAGGCGGCAGTCCATGCTGTGCTTGTATTTATTGCATTAATTGCCTTTATCCCGCTAGATGTGGGCACAGCTTTTCAGGCAACCGAGCAACAGTCGCCACAAATCAGTATTGTGCTGCTGTTGTTGTCATCGCTGGGATTCCCTTACGCTTTGATTTCCTCTTCCGGGCCCTTGTTCCAGAACTGGTACCGTACTCAGTTTCCTCAGAACAATACCTATCGCCTCTACGCGCTTTCAAACATTGGCTCGTTGTTAGGCCTTTTAAGCTATCCGTTCGTTATCGAGCCGTTACTTTCGTTGCATCAGCAATCGCTGTTCTGGTCTGCAGGATTTGCTGCCTATTTTGTTCTAACGTTAGGGTGCCTTTGGTCGTTGAAAAGTCACAAACGTACCAGTGCTAACGACGATACTCATGCCCTAGGCGAGGGCCTGCGAGGCAAAGATGTTTTTGTCTGGATCTGTATGGCAGCGATAGCAACCATGTTGCTTCTCGCCACGACTAACAAGATCACGATGGACGTTGCATCGGTGCCTTTCTTGTGGATATTGCCGTTAACCTTGTATCTGCTCAGCTTCATTATCTGTTTTGACAGGCCTGCCTTGTATGATCGACGCGTCTGGATACCCCTTTTGTTCATGACGTCAATATTTGGCCTGGTAGCGTTGGTGCGCGGGGCTAACTCGTCAATCTATGTGCAACTTATGGCCTACCTTTCTCTGCTGTTTGTGGGGTGTATGGTCTGTCATGGAGAGCTGTATCGCTTGAGGCCAAACCCGAGATTGCTCACACGTTATTATCTGGTTATTTCTCTGGGAGGGGCCATGGGCGGCGTCTTTGTGGCTTTGATCGCACCCAGTGTTTTTAACGATTATTTTGAACTCCAACTAAGCTGGGTTGCCTTGTTTCTTTTGGCTGGCCTATGCGTTTTTTCAGCAACGCAGTTTCGCTATCGGTATGTAGATTTGAGTGCTCAGTTTTGCTGGGCTGGCTGGATTGCGCTGTTTTCGATGTTCTTGTTTTGGGCTGCCATCACAGAAAGAACGAATGTACTGCAGCAAGTACGCGGTTTTTATGGTGTTCTCAAATTGGTGAATCACCCACTACCCGAGGATCATCCCAGTGGTGCAGATCGCTACGTGTCATTGAATAATGGCGCCATCGTGCACGGCACAGAATTTTTTAATGAAGATGAGCCTCTGTTTATCCCTACGGCCTATTACGCAGCCGATAGTGGAATCGGTAAAGCCATCTCCTTGCACCCAGCAGCTGCTGAGCGGGGGCTTGATGTAGGTGTGGTTGGTATGGGAGTGGCCACCATTAGTGCCCTGTGTAAAACATGCGAATCGTTGTCGTTTTATGAAATTGATCCCAATGTTATTGCGTTCGAGCGCGAGTGGTTTTCAAATCTAAGCCGAGTGCGCGCAGAAGGTGTTAACGCCAGTGTTTTTCTTGGAGATGGGCGCAAATTGCTTGAGACACAGCTGGAGCAGAATACTCAGGCCCAATATGACGTTCTTGCGATTGATGCTTTCAGCGGAGATTCCATCCCTGTGCATCTGCTCACCAGAGAAGCGTTTGAGCTCTACTTCGATCACTTGCGTGATGATGGTGTTCTAGCGGTACATATATCGAATCGGCATCTGGATCTGACGCCTGTGGTGGCGTCATTGGCATCGGATCTTGGCGTGCAGGGTGTACTGGTAAATAACGAACGAACAGAAGACAGTCTGAGTTTTAAGTCCCAATGGATACTGCTGTCCAAAGCCCAGCATGCGTTCGTCCCCTATGAGTCGGCAACGGTATTGGATATGACAACTGGATACTCGTGGACAGACGAGTACAGCAACTTGCTGAGTGTGTTGCGCTAAACTGAAGGTTGTCGTATCCAATGACGACCGATGGGCAGGCAACGCAGTACGTGAAATATAAATAGCAGGGGACAATCAATGGGTACTTTCGGGTGGGGTATGGTCATGATGATTGGGCTGATGCTTCTTTGTGTGGGGATAATCATCATCGCTTGTTTTTATGCGGTTTGGCTTGTCAGGCTTGTGCACAGCGTACTCACTAAAAAGCCTGTCCCATTACCGCCATTTAATAAAAACAAAGGCAAGTCGGCGCGTCTTCAGTGAGAGTGGATTTGTTCCAAACAACAGCGGGATCGCTCAAGATTCACTAACCCTCCCGGCCCAACATTATCGTTGAGTAATGGTGTGAGACCGCGCCCGCAAATCAAGGTTACATTTACGTATACTCCGTCTCGGGATCGCCGAAGTGGTGTACGAAAACCTCACTGAGTTGAGGGTGTGCCGGGCAGCTAGGGAAGGCAGTGCGAATGAACAGTTTGTATGCGTCGAGTAGTGCTAACGATTGGTCTTTATGGGGCCCGGTGGCGAGTGCGGATGGCGATGAGCCTGAGGATGCATCCCCCGAGCCAGCCGATGAATCTGGCATTATGGGTACTGGTTTTGTCGACACTGTCTTGGGGTAAAACCTCCAGTGGTGGCGCCAACGACCGTTATTGCATGATAGATCGGTTATTGCGCACTAATAGGTGCGTTTTTCACTGACTGACACTTGATCTTCTTTGCTGTAAGCGAGATCATTACCTTATGGGAAATTTATCCCCGTTGACAATGCAACGGGCAACAAACAACACGTTAACATTTGAAGCTGTGATCCGGATACACGCTTTGCATGTCTGTGCGCGCAGAGGCGGTAAGGGTGGTAAACATTGAGTGATACTCAAAAGCTCACATTGGCTAAGTCGGTGTTGGGTATTCTAAGGCCCATGATCCGGTTGTTGATCCGGTTCGAGTTCACACATTTGGAGCTCAGTGAGTTGGTTCGCCAAACTTACGTGGAAGTTGCTGACAGTGACTTCACTATTAAAGGTCAGGAAATGACGGTCTCGCGGGTGGCGGTGCTCACCGGTTTGAGTCGCAAAGAAGTGGTCAGGCTTCGTCAGGTGCTCGAAGAGGGCCTACCAAGTATGAAGCAAGCTCCTAATCGCGCCCAGCGAGTGGTGCAAGGTTGGCTCACCGACAAGGAGTTCCTTGGGAAAAACAAGAAGCCCAAAATTTTATCTGTTAAAGGCGATAAGGGCAGCTTTGTCACTTTAGTAAAGCGCTATAGTGGGGATATCACATTTGGTGCTATCCTCGAAGAATTGAATCGCATTGGGATCACCAGCCAGCCTGACACACATACCGTAGAGTTGATCAATCCTGCCTACATCCCCCATGAAAGCGATCTTGAGCAGGTACGTATATTGTCGATATGCGTGTCAGACCTATTCAAGACCGCTGTCCATAACGTTGATTCTGAAAAAGAAGATAAACGTTTCCAAAGACAGGTCACTTATAGCGAACTGGATCGCACTTCTGTTGATGAATTTCGCGTTTATTCAACCGAGAAAGCGGTAGAGCTTATTAATGACTTGAACAAATTTCTGGCGAAAAAACGTCGCAAATCCTCAAAGAAAGAGCACGCCGAGCTGTTGCGAGTTGGCATGGGTGCTTATTATCACGAGGAGGGGCACGGCAAATCCAAGCCAGACGACAAGTAGCTAACATGACTACTTATAAACAACACGGAAGAGCGACATGAAGAAGGACACATCACAAAACGGGTACCGTGCTGGCCCGTTAACCGTATTGTCTTGGGTTTTTATCGGCATAGTGTCGGTGCTTATAAGCAGCTGCTCTGAACCCGAAGAGAATGGCACAATCGGCACAGGCATTGTCTTTCGAGGCACTGTGAGCGATCAAAAACAGGTGGTCAGTCGTGATGTGTCTATCCGAGCGCAATCGGGTGAGCGATCCACAGCTGTCATCGCAGCCGATGGGCAATTTTCAATAGCAGCTGGAGATCTGGCAGGCGTGGGTCCTTGGCTGGTCCGCAGCGACCTTGGCGGCGGCAATTTTCGCTATTCCATTGCCTATCCATCATCTGCAGGCACTCAATCGGGTATAGCCAATGTGCATAGCTACTCGGATGTGGTGCTGCGTAGCTGGTTTTTGCAAGTGCATAATCTGGATGATCTTGACGACTCATTCGATTCAACTGTGCCGATGCCATCGTTCCCGAGTGCCGGGCAATTTGCTGCAGAGGCGGATCGCTATTTCGCACTTGTCGAGCGCGTTTTGGCCGACTACGGAGTCACTGGGCAACGGCTATTAACTGATCAATTCCGTACCACCGACAATGACGGTGTCAACCTGTTTCTCGACCTCAATCCCGTCGTTGTCGATGGGCGGGAAGTGACGCTTGTGAAGACTGACCCAGCCAGCAACTTCCAGACCTCTATCAATGTGGATCTTTTGCTGGGCGCCTTGGCCGGTACGCCAGATACACAGTCGCCATCGCTTCCGGGCAACCTGAGAGCTCTGAGTGGGAGCGACGGTGAGATTGTGTTGGTCTGGGAGCCCTCCACTGACAACACAGCAGTAGTTGAGTATGAGATCTTTCGTGACAATGAGCTCATTGCGGTATCACCCTATCCCGTTTTTTCAGATGAAAATGTGCAACCAGATACTGCATTTTTCTACAGCGTGGTGGCCATTGACATTGCGGGTAACCGGTCAGCTGACGCACAGGTAAGCACCGACGGGGCACTGAGAATTCGTGACACAACGCCCCCGCCTGCGCCAAGAGCCCTGATGTCCGTGGAGGCGAGAACAACACGCGTTGAGTTGACGTGGTTGCAAGACGATGTCAGTGATGTTGCAAGTTTTAATGTATTCCGTGGGTTTACGCCCGAAACCATTGATTCCACTCCGCTAACGCAGGTAACGAATACGTCAGCCCTTGATGCGACGGTATCGGCTGGTCTGCAATTTTGCTACCGGATATCAAGTGTTGATGCCAGCGGTAATCAGTCCGCGCCAACCGAAGCTTTGTGTGTAACCACCACCGGCATTGCTTTACCGGTAGCAGAGGTTGCGCCTACTGACGTTCTTCCGCTGGCAGGTTTGCGTGTTCCTGAGACAGACGGCCTTGTGTGTGATCTAGCCTTCCCGGTTGATGCTGTGAATTCAGTGGTGACCATCCCGGCTGGGTGCTATCGCGTAGAGCGAACTGTCACGGTAGACAATTTTGGACGCTTAACGCTGCAGCCAGGCGTCATACTGCAGTTCGGCCCGGATACGGAGCTGCTTATTGAATCTGACGGTTCTCTGGTCTCCGTAGGGACCGCGGATAATCCTGTCGTCATGACGGGTGAGCAACCAGTGCGGGGATGGTGGCGCGGCGTGAGATTTGAACGCTCCAACAGTGCTCGAAATATGATCCAACACTCGGTCGTAGAGTATGCAGGCGCTGGCTTGAACGGAGCCGCGATAGCGGTGATCTCCTCTACTAGCAGGCCGACAAGGTTAAGTATAGATAACTCGCTTATCCGTCGTAACAGGGATTTCGCTATTGGAATTCCAGGCCTTGATTCGCAGTTAGAGTCCTTTAGCGGTAATCTGGTGACAGAAAACGAAAGACCCGCTTTTGTTCACTTTTCGGCATTGCGTGCGCTTAATGATGGCAGCGCTTTTGTTGACAACGACATAAACCGATTATTCGTGCCTGGTTCTACTTACGACGTGGATCTCGAGATTGATGATCCTGGCATACCTTTGCAGATCGGCAGAATCAGTCAGGTGGGTAACAGAACGCTGATCATCAATGAAGGTGTGACAATATTTTTTACCGATGGGGACTCACTCATCGCTCGCGGGGATATTCTCATTCAAGGCAGCCCCAGCAATCCGGTGTTTTTAACTGCAAATTCTGAAAGCGCTGGCAGCTGGCAAGGCGTGCAGTTGATTGAGGGCGCCAATGCTCAGCTTAGCAATGTGATTATTGAATACGCAGGGCAACGCAGTGACGCTAACCCGGATGGCGCTAATCTGTTTGTTAACAACGCTAGAGTCTCTTTGGAAAATGTGACCCTGAGGTCCAGCTCGTCATTCGGCTTTCACGCCACAGGCGACAGGGTGGTAGTGGACAGGTCTGATAGCGTTATTTCTGTGGACAATGCGCGCGATGACGTTGTCGATCCCAATTCTTTGTAAAACGATGGGCTCGGTGAAGCGCTGTTATTACTTGCAGCGCTTGCCTCATTTTTTGCGTTCATCCTAAGCATCGAACGCAAAGCTATCGGGATTCATGTCTCGTACTCCAGCGGCAGCCAGATTAGCTGCCGCTGGCAAGCGTACCTCGACTAGACCTGATCAGGTGCCTGTAGAACACCACGTTTGCGCAGTTCTGCAATGACACGCTCTGCTGCTTGCTCAGCACTCAAGGCGGAGGTATCAATCATGATCTCCGGCGCCTCGGGAGCCTCGTACGGTGAATCAATACCCGTAAAGTTTGCCAGCTCGCCGCGACGCGCCTTTTTATAAAGCCCTTTGGGGTCACGATCTTCTGCAACGCTCAATGGAGTCTCTACATGGACTTCAATAAACTCGCCTTCGCCCACGAGTGATCTGGCCAATGCGCGTTCTGAACGGAACGGTGAGATAAACGCGGTGAGCACGATAAGCCCCGAATCCACCATCAGTCCAGCCACCTCGCCAATGCGACGAATGTTCTCAACCCGATCGGCATCGGTAAAGCCCAGATCACGATTCAGTCCGTGGCGAACATTGTCACCATCGAGCAAGTAGGTGTGATGGCCTTTG
>JALZVU010000049.1 GCA_023301795.1 Granulosicoccus sp. | reverse complement strand
ACGTTTATGCCTCGAACCGTTGTGCGCTCTTGACGATTTTCAGGAACAAAGCAGACATTTCTAGGGCCAAAACAAATGGCAAGCTCTACCATTTGCGCCGTAGGAGCCATCTCCAGATTCAGTTTGGTCTGGGCACTGGCAACAAAACGTTCGATGTCGTGATCTTGCACATGCTGTCTGTCTTTGCGCAAGTGCATGGTGATGCTGTCTGCCCCCGCAAGTTCCGCTTGCAGGGCAATGTGCACGGGATCGGGATAACGTACACCGCGAGCTTCACGAATGGTGGCGACATGGTCGACATTCACGCCCAGATAGATGGGTTGCTTCACGTTGAATATACCTCAGTGTTAATCATGAGGAGGCTGTCCTAGCCCGCCAAGCCCTCTAGCGTAGCACTATCGTTTAAATCCTGTGTTGAACATCAATTGAGCGTTCAAATAGCTGAATTTTGTAGCGGGTACTGCGTCAAACCACACCGGCACACGACTTGTCTGGCCACCGTTGTAGGGCTTGAACACGAGCATCAACAGGCCTGCACTTCGATATCCATCGTTTTCAAGATAGACATCTAACAGGGCGTGATTGTTATCGGTACTCAGTGTCCATTGGTTGATGGTGTCATCAGGTCCACCGTGGTGGTGCAGTACGCGGGTCTGTTGCAGACTGCGCCATTGAATGGCAGTTACCACAGCGATAACAGCCCAGCAGGGGACTTGGACTAGTATGGATATCGGGCTTAACAGCACACCTATGCTGCCCATGGCGCCAAGCAGGAGGAGCAGAAACCGGTGAGTCCGACTCGGTTTGATGACACAGATCCAGGCCGGGTACGCCGTGTCAGCGTCCCAGCCTGCATCCATTCTGTGATCAGCGTTGCTCGTTCGCTGTGTCTGCGAGTGCTGCTGTAATTTTGTCAATAATGATTTGATATCGGGCCTCCTTGGCCTTACCGCTTACAAGTCTGAATAACTCAGGGTCTTGCATGTCCTGTAGCGCTACAAAATCGGCTCGCTCAGCGTCCGACGCTTCTTCGTAATGATTGTCCAGATAGGCGAGCATAGCCCCATCGAGTTCTCGCATACCACGCCGGCAGCGCCAGCGCAGCTTGGAGAGAGTGGCTGTATCGGCGGCGTTCATCTACAGTCGACGCTTGACCAGCATTTTCTTGGTTTCAGCAATCGCCTTCGCAGGGTTCAGACCTTTGGGGCATACCTGAGCACAGTTCATTATGGTGTGACACCGATAGAGCTTGAACGGATCTTCCAGCTCGTCCAGACGCTCGCCGGTTGCGTCATCACGACTATCAACCAGCCACCGGTAGGAGGCCAGAAGGGCCGCAGGCCCCAAGTAACGTTCAGGGTTCCACCAGTAGCTAGGGCAACTGGTAGAGCAGCATGCACACAAGATACATTCGTACGCGCCGTCCATTTTTTCTCGATCTTCAGGCGACTGCAGACGCTCACGGTTTGCAGGTGCAGGAGTGTCGGACTTCAACCATGGCTCGATGGAGGCGTACTGAGCATAAAAATTGGTCAGGTCTGACACCAGATCCTTGATGATCGGCTGGTGTGGCAACGGATAAATTGTTATGTCACCTTCGATGCCTGCAATCGATGTGGTGCAAGCCAGCCCGTTTGTCCCATCAATATTCATGGCACAAGAGCCACAAATGCCCTCACGGCAAGATCGGCGGAACGTCAACGTTGAATCCATATCACTCTTGATCTTGATAATGGCATCAAGAATCATTGGGCCACAGTTGTCGATATCCACTTCAAACGTATCAACCCGAGGGTTGGAGCTGTCATCTGGATCGTATCGGTAGACTTTGAACGTGCGCGTGTTTACTGCGCCTTCAGGAGCCGCAAAGTGATTGCCACTCTTTTTGACAATCGAATTGGCGGGTAGGGAAAATTCTGCCATGTTATTTGAGTTTCCTTCGTGTTTGCAGACTGGTTTTCACCGGCCGGTTACGCCTTACAGCGGCAGCAAGTCAGAGTATCTGATGCCGCCGCAAATCTGGCGCTGTTGTTACAGTCACCAGGCAAGGTGCGTAAAATTAATAAACTCGCTCTTTAGGAGGAATAACCTCACATTCGTCCGTAAGGGTGTACATGTGAACCGGCCGATAGTCGATGGTCACATTGGCCTTCTCATCAGTCCACGCCAGCGTGTGCTTCATCCAGTCCTTATCGTCGCGATCCTGAAAGTCGTCACGTGCATGCGCACCGCGGCTCTCTGGTCGGTTGTGAGCACCATGAATGATGGTCTGGGCCTGAGCAAGCAAGTTCTCCAGCTCGAGCGTCTCTACAAGGTCGGTGTTCCAGATCAGGTTTTTGTCATTGACCACAACGCCTTCGAACTTGTCGACAATAACGCGCATCTTGTCGATGCCCTCGGCCAGACTTTCACCTGTACGAAATACTGCAGAATGCTTCTGCATTGTTCGCTGCATTTCATCGCGAACATCAGCAGTACGCATGTCACCCTTATTGTTCCGAACCTTATCAAGATGCGCGAGAGCGGGTTCAAGTGCTGATTCGCCCAAAGGCTTGTGCGGTGCACCTGGCTTGACAAGCTCTGCGGCTCTTATGGCTGCAGCTCGTCCAAACACAACAATATCGAGTAGTGAATTACTACCCAGACGATTTGCCCCGTGTACTGACACACAAGCTGCCTCGCCAATAGCCATCAAACCCGGTACCACAGTATCCGGGTCGCCGTCTTTCAACGTCACCACTTCACCTTTATAGTTGGTTGGAATACCGCCCATGTTGTAGTGAACGGTTGGGATAACCGGAATAGGGTCTTTGTTGACATCGACGTTAGCAAAAATCTTTGCAGACTCTGTGATGCCCGGCAGGCGCTTCTCAATAACGTCGCTACCCAGATGCTGAAGGTTCAAAAAGATGTGATCACTATCAGCACCTACACCACGTCCTGCATTGATTTCCATGGTCATGGATCGGCTTACGACGTCGCGTGATGCAAGATCTTTCGCGTTCGGCGCATAGCGCTCCATGAACCGTTCACCATCACTGTTTGTCAGGTAACCACCTTCACCACGGACACCCTCAGTAATGAGAACTCCAGCGCCGTAAATGCCTGTGGGATGGAATTGAACAAATTCCATATCCTGTAGAGGTAGACCAGCA
>JALZVU010000048.1 GCA_023301795.1 Granulosicoccus sp. | reverse complement strand
CCCGTTTGCGATGCCACCATCACCGGCAAAGTTGTGGCATTGGTCGCCGTTAGCAAGGCTGCAAAAAAGTATTCATTCCAGCAAAGAACCAGCGACAGAATGAATGCAGCCACCATACCCGGCAAAGCAATGGGCAAGACGATCTGCATGAAAGCCCCCCAGATACCCAGCCCATCAACCAGTGCGGCCTCCTCCAGCTCCACAGGAATGCCTTGAAACTGATCACGCATTATCCAGATCACAATCGGCAGAACCATCAGTGTATACAGTAGGATCAGCCCAATTTTAGTATCCAGTAAAGCCAGCGATTTATAGAGCAACAGAAATGGTAAGGCGAGCACCACGGGAGGCAGGATCATCTGACTCAGAAAAAAGAACGAGATGTCAGAATTTTTCATGAAACCAAAACGATAGGAAAATCGCGACAGCCCATAGGCCGCTAGTGACCCCAGTACCACCGCCAGCAAAGACGATGTGATGGACACAATGGTCGAGTTCCAGAAACGCTTGAAGAACTCTTCGCGAACCGTCGATACCTCACCAAAAAGCCGAGGAGAGATACCTATCGATTCCCAGCCTTTCCAGCGAGGCGTAAAATCCCACCAAGGCACCATATTGCCACGCATGACATCGGGTGCTAATTTAAATGACGTGGTGAGAGTCCAGTAGATGGGAAACAGACAAACGAACGCCCATACCAACAAGGCACAGTAGATAGCGATTCGACCCGACCACCATGAGGATTTGGGAGCACTGGTAGCATCATGATCCTTGAAGATAGCGTTCATGCCGGGCGCTCCATCCAACGACTGACAAGTTTAAGCAACGCTGTTACAAAAATAATGATCACAATCAGGTAAACAATAGCCAACAGCGTTCCATAGCCAACATTAGACCGATCGCGATACTCACGAAAGATAAAACTGGTCACGCTGTCTGTTGCTCCACCGGGTCCACCCGATGTTACGTTGATGATGATGTCAGCAAGCTTGAGTTTAAAAATAATACGAATGACTATGGCCGTGACGGACACAGGAAGCATCAATGGAAAGATAACCTCCTTGAAACTTTGCCAACCGGTGGCGCCATCCACCTTCGACGCTTCAATGACTTCCCCCGGCAATGCCTGCAGCCCAGCCAATAGCATGATCATCATGAACGGAATGAACGTCCACGCATCCATGGCCATAATCATCAGCCGTGCTATTTCCGGTGTACCGAAGAAACTTGGCTCGATACCCATGTCCCTTAACAAACGTGAGACAGGACCAAAGCGGACTTCCAGCATGGACTTGCCAATCATCCACGACACCGCCACAGGGCTTAGCATGAGAGGCAGCAAGAACACCACTCTGAAGAATTTACGCGCTCGGATCTGTGCGTTAAGTAGCAGTGCAAGTCCAAACGCAATAACGTATTCGACGCCTACAGCCAGCACGTAATAAACCATGTTCTGCATGGCGTTCCAGTAGAACTGATCGTTCCACATCTGAACCACATTGGCTAAGCCATTTGGCTGAGGGCCGTTGGGTGAAGCAAGATTCCAGTCCGTGAACGAAATGTACAACGCAAACAACAGAGGAAAAACCACCAGACTAACAACGAAAAGGGCAGCCGGCAGCACGAACAACGTTCGCTTGCCTTTTTCACCGTTTACGATGACTTGGGATGCGCATAACGCCGTTGCCCACAGCATGTAGGCATACAGTATTGGACGCCAGGTCTGAAAGCCGATAGCAACGTTGCCAGCCTCAAAAGCCATTTGCCAGATAGCTAGCGCGATGCCCAAAAACGCTGTGCCGCGAACCAGTAGCTTACCGATCAGTTTGCGCTTGTCAGAAATATTGTCTGCTGTCACCGTGTGCAGCAGATCCCCTTCGCTCGTCATTGCATTGTTGCCTTTACCATTCTACGAGACGACCTAATAAGCGCGCAGCCGGGTATGTTGCCACACCCGGCCAATCTGTCAATGCGCGTGATTACACTTACAGGCCCAAAGAGGCTTTATAAACAGCGATCTGATTATCACGACCGATCTGATCAGTGATTTTATCCCAGGCAGCCGCAATGGCATCAGCCGTCTCCTGCGCTGACTCGTACTGTCCAGCATAGCCTTTTGCCAGCTCATCTTCTGCCACCGAATAATACTGAAAGATCCCAGGTATACGAGGCTCGATAGCAGCGTTTGGATGATTATAACTATCCGCATTAGAGCCAAGGTAGTCTTCAACATACGCTCGGTCGTAGCCTGCCTCTTCCCATTCGTCGAACTGGAAATGAGAGTTGCGATAGGGCTGAAAACCTGACGGATAAGCTGATGCCCACAATGACAGATCTTTACCACCCAGATGCGCCGCTGCCGACCACGCCGCTTTTTTCTTCTTCTCATCGCCTTCTACGGTGGCCATGACATAGACCCCCCAGCCGATGTAAGCCATATTGGGCGCTTCATTGCGGGTCTCTTCCCAGGCACCGCTTTGTGCGTTGTATACACGATCAGAAGCTGGGTTAATACCGAAGCCAACCACATCACCTACAACAGATGTATCTGAAGTGCGCGCAGAAGAACCAACGTCACCCCACCAACTCAGCATGGATCCAGTTCCTGCAAGAAACTGCTGAAATGCTGTGGTACCCGGATCGGCATTGATCTGATCAGTGGGGTAGGCACCCGCCTCTATCAAATCCATAACATCCTGAATGGCCTGCACCCATGCAGGATTATTCACCATAGGTTTCATGGTGTCTGGCTCAAACAACCAGGCCGGGCTGTTGGGATGCTTGGCGTAAGCGGCAGCACGATTTTCCAAAAAGTAGAATCCAAATCCGCCCCAACCTTTTAGCGGATCCAGATAACCGTGCGCCGGCAGGCCGGTCAACGGGTCTTCCTTACCAACCAGATCTTTTGATATCTGGTTGATCTCCTGCCACGTGGTTGGTACCTCTTTGCCGGTAACCGAGCCTTCCCCAAAATAATCTGTTCTGTATGCAAACGTGTGGCAGTCGCCATCGATAGACACCCGATACGTCTTACCATCCCATGTGCCTACTGGCTCCTTGAGGTAGTCGACATAGTCATCCATATCAATCTGTGCCTTAACCCAGTCCGGCATCTCAGAGGCCAGACCTTTACCCAGTACATCACCTTCGAACGGAGCACCCATTTCGATAATGTCAAAGTCAACGGTGCCTGTGGCGATCGATTGCTGTAAGCGCGCGTTGTAATCGGCTTGCGCCAAATCAATCCAGTTGATTTTTGCACCTGTGTAGGTTTCCCAGGGCTTCAGGAATCCGCGAAAAAGAAAATTGTGCAAGTTCTGATTGTTCAGTCCCATAAAAGTGAGTTCAACACCTTCGAATTCGCCAGCAGCGACATTCTCTTTAGTTGCCCCCAGACACAGCTCACCGACCTTTTGCCAGTCACTGTCGGTGGGTGAACCTGCCCCAACACCGGGAATCTTCAAAATCTGCGCTCGCAGGTCAGCGCTCTCATCAGCAAAGGCAAATTTTGGCGCAACGGTTGCGGCACCCGCTGCCGCCATGCCCTTGAGCATCTGTCGACGGTTGAGCTTTTGCACAGCCAGAATACGGTTATATAGATCTACTTTCATGTACTTCCTCCCAAGATAGCGTCATGGAGAATTAGCAAGATAGAAACAGATCAACTAATCGGTACTCCTGACGAATTTTTGATTTATATTTACGAAACCTTTTGCAAGATGGTGGTGAGTTAAGGGAGATCTGTGAAAGCAAACTACAAGTGCGTGGCAAACCACCCTCACCCGAATATATCAGATATTCAAGCGAGGTAACGGGCTCATCCTATGGCTGCAGTGTTCGTCTACGACAGCGCATTTACCGAACGGTTGTCGCGGCAGCATGATTCCTCCAAACACACTAATGCGCAGCATCGATAGATGTGTATAAGATGTATGTGAATCAAACCGGTATCAGGAGAGCATCTGCATGGGCAGTGTCACAATTCGCGATCTGTGCAAGTCATACGGATCACAACAGGTCATTCACGGGCTGAATATCGATATCGGTGACTCTGAGTTTGTTGCGTTAGTAGGTCCTTCAGGTTGTGGAAAATCAACTCTTCTGCGCATGATTGCCGGACTTGAGCCAATCAATAGCGGTACGATTTCCATCGGCGACCGTGTTGTCAACAACCTGCCCCCCTCTCAACGCGACATCGCCATGGTCTTCCAGACCTACGCACTGTATCCACATAAGTCAGTCGCTGAGAACATGGGCTTTGCTCTTAAAGTTGCCAAAGTACACAAAAAAGAAATTCAACAGCGAGTAGCTGAGGCGGCAGAGATTCTTAGCCTCACAGACTACCTGGATCGCAAACCCAGACATCTGTCAGGCGGGCAGCGGCAACGTGTAGCCATGGGGCGCGCGATTGTACGCGATCCACAAGTTTTTCTATTTGACGAGCCACTATCTAACCTTGATGCCAAGCTACGGTTACAGATGCGCACAGAGATAAAAGAACTCCATCAGCGCTTGAAGACAACAACCGTCTTTGTTACACACGATCAAATTGAAGCCATGACACTTGCCGATCGGATTGTCGTCATGCAAGGTGGCCACATTGAGCAAATCGGTACACCGTTGGAACTCTATGATCAACCCAAAAATGAATTTGTAGCCACTTTTATCGGTGCGCCATCAATGAACTTGTTACCAGCAACACTGGATAACGGTACAGTAAGCATTGGCGATCAACGTTTCGCTGGCCCAGCGGGTAACGCGGACATAAAAATCGGCATCCGCCCCGAGCACCTGATCTTGGCCGATGATGGCCTACCGATGACGGTCAAAGTTGTTGAGCCTACCGGCTCAGAGACCATGGTTTTTCTGGATTTCAAAGGCCACAAAGTCGTCGCCGTTTTTCGAGAACGTCATAGTTTCAGCACAGGTCAAACCATTCACTTAAAGCCCGATGCAGAACAAGCGCACGTGTTCGACACCAACAGCGGGCAACGGCTTTAGAACGCTGCTAGAGTAGCTCCGGATGGACTGCCCAAACAACTGAGCGTGGGTGCCAAAGCGTTAGCGCAATCCAGTGAATCTGCACCTCTGTTTGTGTACAACCATGCGCGCGGCAGCGTACCGATGCCTACGGCTTACCAACAAATAGTCGAACCACCACACGAGCACCATCAGTGTAGTCTTTGTCTACACTGATGAAACCTTCGTGAATATTAATAATCCGTTTGCAGATGGCCAGCCCCATACCAGAGCCTTCGACGTCGCTTTTGAGCTGCAGTCTTTGAGCAGGGAAGAATACTTTGTCTGCGTAGGCAGCCGGAATCCCTATTCCCTTGTCAGTTACTGAAATCTCCACCCACTCATCGTCGACAAGACGACTACGCACTTCAATATCAGCTTTCTCATCAGCCTTTGAATACTTGACAGCGTTATTGACCAGATTAAGAAATAAACTGGTAAGCAGGCTTTTTTCTCCGCTAACACTGTGCGGCACATCTACCCGAAAATCAATATGTTCATCGACAATACTATTGCCCAACACAACTTCAACATCGTCAAATACATCTCCTAGACTAATTGACGAAAACGCATGGGCTTTATCAGGAACACCCATGAATTCGAGTATGCCCGCACTAACGTTTTTTAATACGCTAGCGGATTTACTGGCAATCTCATGGCCCATTTTGATAGCTTCAGGATCAAACCCATCTTCTTCCATGATCTCAAGCGCTAGCTCAATTCGCCGCAACGGCGCTTTGATGTCGTGTACAGCGGCGCTGGCCGCAAACGATTTCAATTGCGTATTCTCTTCAGACAAAGCCATCCGGGTGTTCTCTTCTGTCAACACCAACACAGAAGCGAGAATATCCAGTAGCTCTCTGAGAATTTCCTGCGCCACGTTCAGCTCAGCATCGCTCCAGGGCAGACTAAAGTCATTGTGCTCGCCAATCCACGTACTAAAAGAGTTTCTAGGCAGTAGCTTGGCCATCTCACCCTGATCAGAAGAAGCGACTGATTTGTCCAAAGGTTCTCCCGCCCACTCCACCGAATCAGAAAGTGGTTGCCGGAACCAAATCATCTGGCAAACGCGATGCGTGGCCACGGGCTGAAGCAGGACACCACAAGCGGAATCGGTAAAGTTCTTTGCTTCGGGCCATTCCTTGTGCAACGCCGAGGTATTGAATTGGCCTGACAAGGGCGAATGGCTCTGGGCCCAATCAATGAACTGCGTAATAAATTCTTGCGACGGTGTCTGCCCAGTTACGTGAAATTGATTACCAAACCTAAACGCAAAGCCATCCGCATTCATAAAACGCATGAGGGCCGGGCCGAACTCATCGACCACCTCAACAAGATTTCCTTTGGCCCGTAACCTGGAAGCCAGATCGACTTCAAGCTTACGTAGTTCCAGCACTTTGATGCTAGTGGTTCGTGCGTCCTCATAGCCGATTCGACTCACAAGGGTTGTACCCAACTCACGCAGTAGCGACCAGACATCAAATGGCAGCGCATTGGCATGATCATGATGACAGGCGATAAAGCCCCAGAGCTTATCGCCTTGCATCAGACTTATAGTGAACGTGGCCTGTACACCCATGTTACGTAAATAGGCTGTGTGCATGGTAGAACACGAACGAGTCAATGCGTAGGTCAAATCTACTGTGTCTTGTCCGAATAGCGGATTTTGTTGCAGATCCAGCGTTGCATCATTCACACTGAAAACGGTTCGGTACGGCACCATTTGCATCAAAGCCCGCGCCTGCTTGGGTATGTCCGTGGCCGGAAAATGCAGTCCCACAAAGCTTGACATATGCTCGGCCCGAGAATCGGCAATCACCTTGCCTGACCAATCTGGCAAGAACTGGAAAATCTGTACACGCGCAAATCCTGTTATCTGGCGAGTAGCATCACAAGCCAACTGCATTGCATCGTCCAGTGATTCCATGCTTAGTATCCGCCCGCTAGCTTGTGTCATTGTTCTTATATGTTTTCGCATCACAAGCGCATCGTGCTGATGATTGTTAGGGATCAGCTCGATAACCCAGTTTCCTTTATGACCATGGGCAACTGCATCATAGTGTTGACCGTAATGGGAAAATTGCAAATCAAGCACGCTGTGAATACCCGACTCGCCGACATCGAGCTCCTTAAGACTTTCGCTCAATTCAGTATGAAAATCTGTAAGCGATGCGCTATGCAAATCGCCACTGTCAAATCCGAATAGCTCAACGACATTGCTACTAATGGCAACAATTTTCTGCTCGTCCTGGGACACCACCAACATGGCGCCCTCATGCTGTATTTCACCCAGCAAATGCACCTGTTCTAGATCGCAGCTGTTTAAATCAGTGGATGAAGTGCGAGAGAAGAAGTTTGCTAGCGATGCAGGTTTGGCGGAAGGCGCAGTCTGGTTTTGAATAGTAGGATGATCTTTAATAGTCATAATTCTGATTTCAGCAGGACTCGCACGAAGAAAGGCTAGTGCATTATCCCATTTACGCACGAACAGCGCACCAGCAGTCAATTATATGATTTGACCAAAAGCAAAAGTAACCTGTGCACTTTATTGACGCACGGTCCAGGCTGGGCAGACCGTTCACTTGTAGCTCAATGCAAAACATACTCATGCGTTCGACACCAACAACCGGTAAGCTACTTGGTTGCCTTTGCGCTTGTTTAGCTTGCGGTTTGCCTCTTACGAGCCTGTAATGGCCTTTGAATACCTGCGGCCAAGAAAATCAAGGAACTTCAATAGCCATTGGCCATCCGAATCTGATGGAATTACTACTAGGCTATCTGGCAGGGTTACTCACCCTCATCAACCCTTGCGTCTTACCCGTGCTACCGATTGTACTGGCATCTGCAATGCAGGCTGGTCGATACGGACCGCTCGCTATCGCCGCTGGCATGTGTCTTTCGTTCGTGAGTCTGGGGATGTTAATTGCCACGTTCGGTCATTCCATTGGCCTGAACGATGTACTTATGGCTCAAATTGGTGCTGTCATGATGATGGTGTTTGGAGCCTTTCTATTGATACCGCGACTGAACATGGCATTCGCCTCGGCAACGTCATCGCTAAGTCAGAGTGCCGACTCTAGCTTGGCGAACAAACCTGTTACCAGTGTCAAGAGTCACTTTGTAGGGGGACTGTTACTTGGAGCGATTTGGTCTCCCTGTGTTGGGCCAACGCTAGGCGGTGCGATTTCAATGGCGAGTCAGGGTCAAAATCTGGGCTGGTCGTTCCTTATCATGCTGAGTTTTGGACTGGGCATCTCAACGGTGATACTCGCGCTTGGCTACGGCACTCAGGAAGCAATACGGCGCCGACAAAAAAGCATGCAAGGATTAGCCAGTAAAGCCAAGCCTATTATGGGTGTAATTTTTATACTCGTGGGTTTGATGATATTTTTCAAATTTCACTATGTCATTGAAGGCTGGCTAGTATCTATACTGCCAGATTGGTTTCAGGATCTTTCCACAAATTTCTAGCCGCTCAACATCAATCATTTTTGCTTTTCAGATCAGGAGACCTTCAGATGAATAGACGATTCTTTATTGCTGCAACCGCAGCACTTGTGGCTGCACCAAAAGTACTCCTGGCCGCCGAGGGAATGACAGAGTACGCACCTGGCCTTATCCTGGAAAAACTAAGCGCAGGTGAAACCGTCCTTGTAGATTACTCAGCCACTTGGTGTAGCACCTGTAAACGCCAGGAGCGTGTTATCAACGAACTTCGCGCTAGTAATCCAGAATTTGACGAAAACATCAGCTTTGTAAAAGTAGATTGGGATACTTACAGTGGCCATGAAGTAACCACTTCTCGCAAAATACCTCGCCGCTCAACGCTCATTTTATTGAAAGGTGAAGAGGAGCTTGGGCGTATCGTCGCAGGTACCAGTAGCGATCAGATCAAAGCACTACTTGAATTGGCGTCCACTTAACAAACATCCAACTCGGCAGTGGAAATCGGAATTAGTGATTCACTAATTCCGGCCGAACGCAAGATCATGATCCGAGGGCACCTCAATTTGGGAGGTCAGGCTAGCGACTCAAACAAGCGAGCCACGGCTTCAGCACCGGGATCGATATGCCCTCTGAGTTGTTCTGCACTAACGTAGGAAGATCTGCCCGCTTTTGCTTGCACAATGGTTGCGGTGTGGTTTGCACCTTCACGCGCAGCTTGAGCGGCTGCGCCCATACCCTGAGATAGCGCTTCCAGTGCGGGTGCCAACGCGTCTATCATGGTTCTGTCACCAAGGTTAGCGCCACCTATTTCCTGCATCCTTGCCAGGCCGGCTTGCAGTGCCTCGCGCATACCTGCCCCGCTGGATGCAGCGTCGCCTGTTGCTGTAAAGAATATGGCAAGCAATACGCCTGATGAACCACCCATGGTTTGACTAAGCTCTTGACCAATGGCGCGGAATAGTTGCGTGTGATCTGACAAGGGTAGCTTGTCCATCGCGCTTATCAGTGCTCGGGATGCCCCGGAAAGAGTAGATCCGGTATCACCGTCTCCTGATTTGGCATCCAGTGCATTGAGCTCAGCCTCTAATGAGATGAACAGCTCGCATGCTCGTAGCAAAAATGCACGTGTTGGAGCGTGCTCCGAAGGCAGTGGTGTAATAGGTGTTAGGCCGTCAGGAAGAGCAACCAGCGTTATGGGCGTGTGTTCGCTTGTGCCGGGCCAAGCCACCAGAGATGTTGGTGCTTTCAAGCAATCAAGGTCGTCAGGTTCTTGAGGGAACACTGACACCGAAAAGCCTCGCATATCCAATGATGTCATCATGGAAGCAGGCCCAACAACATGGGTTATGTTTGAAGCGATGGATGAATTTATCAAGGCGTGGAGGAGTACAGACATCTCCAGCACTGAACAACCTCCCAAATTATTCAACAACGCTACATGAGGCCGATCCGTCATCGTTGGCGATAGTTTGCTTACCACGGCCTCCATTGCAGTGGTTGCATCGGTAAAAATAACTTGTTCCACGCCAGATTCACCATGAATACCCAACCCTAGCTCTGCCATACCCGCAGGAATTCTCTGCTCTTTAGGTGAGCCCGGTACGGTGCAGGTGTCGAGCGACATGCCGATGCTTTTTGTCTCTGATATAACGCGCGTGGCAGCGTCAGTTACTGTTTGTAGATCTGCACCAGAGGCTGCAAGAGCCCCCGTGATTTTATGTACAAACAAGGTACCCGCAAGGCCTCTTGCCTGTGGCAGATCAGGCAACGCTACGTCATCATCAACAATAACGATATTGACATCGAGTCCGAATGACTTAGCACGCTCTGCGGCCAGGCCAAAATTCAGTCGATCACCGGTGTAATTCTTCACTATCAGCAAGCATCCAGCAGGGCCTGTGACGGCCAAAATACCAGCCAGCACGGCGTCGACTGAAGGCGACGCAAATACATCACCGCAGACAGCAGCAGTCAACATACCTTCACCCACAAAGCCAATGTGCCCCGGCTCATGTCCGGAACCACCACCAGAAATCAAGGCGACCTGTGATTTATCCCAATCATTGCGCATCACTACTCGAATGTGAGGGTAGCCGTCCAGCCTGGCAAGTTTTCCCCCAGATACTGCTACCGCTCCGTTAATGGCTTCGGTGACAATATCTTCTTTCTTGTTAATGAATTGAGACATGTGCAGTTCCTGTTACTGTATTCGTGAGCCATCGATACCGAAATAAAACGGTTGATGAGGTGTAATTTTCAGAGCGTCGCCAGCTTTCAACCGGGTGTAGGGGTCGGTGACGGTCACTAGGTCATGACTCGCAAGCGATAGATGCAGTCGAGTTTGGTCACCGAGATGCTCCACGCGCGTCACTGTGCTGGCCACGCCCTGCCCCTGAATGATTTGCTCAGGGCGCAAGCCAATTTTGTCAGCTCCTTGAGGAGCCCCTGCGAACAGGTCTGCCGGAAGAATATTGATTCGCGGCTGCCCCAGCCTACTTGCGGCGTACACGCTAACGGGATTTTCATACAGATCCTTAGGTGAATCGAATTGAACCAGTTTTCCCTGGTCCAATACCCCAACGTGTGTTGCCATAGTCATGGCTTCGATCTGATCGTGTGTAACGTACAAAAACGTTGCATTGGAGTTAGATTGAATCGATTTCAGCTCGATCCGCAAATCTGCTCGCAACTTGGCATCCAGTGAGCTCAGAGGTTCATCCATAAGATAAATCGATGGACGTCTGACCAGAGCGCGGCCAATGGACACCCTTTGCATTTCGCCACCTGACAATGCGGTAGCTTTGTTGTCCAGCTTGTGTGATATCTGTAGGACCTCAGCCACATCGTTGACCATTCGCTTGATGTCGGCAGCCTTGGTTTTCAACATGGGAGATTTCAACGGAAAAGCTAGATTCTCTCGAACGGTCAAATGCGGGTAGAGAGAGTACTGTTGAAAGACCATCGCAATATTGCGCTGAGCAGGCGTCAACCCTTGCATAGAATAGCCGCCAATTGAGACGTCTCCTCTATCGGGTTTATCAAGTCCTGAAACCATTCTCAGCACAGTTGTTTTACCAGCCCCCGTAGGGCCCAGTAGCACGACAAAAGAGCCGTCAGGAATGTTCAGAGACACCCCATCCAGCGCCTTGTGTCCATCAAAGCTTTTACTAATGTTGTCGACAATAACTTCAGCCACGGTTCAATACTCCCTCGTTAGCTTCAGACAACAAGG
Source organism: Granulosicoccus sp. (assembly GCA_023301795.1). Lineage (GTDB taxonomy): Bacteria > Pseudomonadota > Gammaproteobacteria > Granulosicoccales > Granulosicoccaceae > Granulosicoccus. Next base: position 5,892 of record JALZVU010000048.1, on the reverse strand, counting down.
CGTGACCTCGATCAGCATCAAATACTGTCAGTGTTCGCGCATCGAACTCCAGGCCAATCGTTTCATCAATGTCCATGTGAGTACTCGATGAGGTGCGTACTTTGATATCACCTTGCGGGGTTGCGAGGGTAACAATGCGCGTTGTGCCCAAGTATTCGGAAGCAACAACCCGACCTCTAAAAGGCGCACTATCCGAAAAATGGACATGTTCTGGCCTAACCCCCAAACTCAAATTTCCCTGCAGGGTTTCACGCGAGGTAGGTATCTTTACACTTATGCCATTCATATCCGTAGAGCTTGCGCCAGCTTCTATCTTGCCGTTGAAGTCCAATAGATTCATCGCAGGGGAGCCAATAAATTGTGCAACAAACTTTGTGGCTGGCCAGTCATAAATTTGCTGGGGAACGCCAAATTGCTCTACAACACCGTGATTCATGACAACTATTTTATCGCCCATTTGCATGGCTTCTAGTTGATCATGGGTGACGTACACGGTTGTAGCATTCAGTCGATCGTGCAGCGCACGTAGCTCTTCAGACATATGCTCACGAAATTCAGCATCCAAAGCACCCAGCGGCTCATCCATAAAGAATGCTTTAGGGTCACGTACGATTGCCCTACCCAATGCCACGCGTTGCCGGTCGCCACCTGATAGACCACCTACTGGTTTATCCAGAATATCGTTGATACCCAGCACATCAGCAATTTCCGCAACCTTTATGGCAATTTGCTTTCTGGGCATACCTTGGCTCTTTAACGGATAAGAGATATTGTTTCGCACATTCATGTGCGGGTAGAGTGCAAACATCTGAAATACAAATGCTATGTCTCTCTGACTCGCAGGCTTCATGCTGACATCAACGCCATCGATAAGAATTTCACCACTACTGGGTAACTCCAGTCCTGCCATCATGCGCAGGGTTGTTGTCTTGCCACAGCCTGAGGGGCCGAGCAGCATAAAGAACTCGCCGTCTTCGATGGTGAATGTGGAGGACTTGACAGCGTTGAAAGAGCCAAAGTCCTTGCGTAAGTTGTTAATTTTTATCTGCGCCATGTCTTACTCTGGGAAGTGACTGACAACGATGAACATAATGGTACCAATGAGCGTAATGATGAAGGAGTATGAAAACAGCCACAAAGCAAAAGGCTGCATCAGCATGACAACACCCACCCCTATGAGCACTGAGGCGACAAGCTCCCAGGCACCTCGTTTGAATCCAAGCAAGCCTTGAAAAAAATGTGTCATTTCCTAACCGCTCCAAACGTAATTCCACTGAGTAAATGCTTGCGCAGGAGAATCGTGAAAACCATTACCGGCACCAGAAAAATAGTGGCGGCGGCGGCAACCGCCGGCCAGTCCTGACCTCCAACACCAATGATGGTCGGAATAAAAGGAGGGGCTGTCTGTGCAGTACCTGAGGTGAGCAGTACGGCGAGTGCGTATTCGTTCCAGGCGAAGATAAGACAGAATATTGCTGTGGACGCTATGCCGGTGGCTGCCTGGGGCAGCACCACTTTATAAAACGCCTGGAAGCGTGTGTATCCATCTATAAGTGCAGCCTCTTCATATTCAATGGGTATTTCATCGATAAACCCGTTAATCAGCCAGACTGCCAAGGATAGGTTGATGGCGGTATAGAGCAAGATCATACCCGCATGCGTATCGTTCAATCCCAGATTACGGAACATGAGAAATATGGGTATGGCCACAGCGATAGGCGGCATCATTCTGGTGGACAGAATGAAGAAAAGCAGATCGTCTTTCAATGGCACCTTAAATCGCGAGAATGCGTAGGCAGCCGCCGTGCCCAACACAATGGCAAAGAATGTTGATCCGAATCCTATAATCACAGAATTCATGAATCGTTCGGAGAACCGGGATTGCCCAACAATGGTATTGCCTTTCTCCCGTACTAATTGCTCGTACCATGGCAAGTCATCAACTGGCTCGTTTAACTTTTCACCGCTCAAGCGAGTTTGAGCAGTAAATACATTGACGTACCCTTCTACAGTGGGCTCAAAGACAACCTTGGGTGGATAAGCGATAGAGTCTGACGATGATTTGAAACCTGTAGCAATAATCCATAGAAGCGGCAACATCGTGATAAGTGCATAGGCAATAACCAGAGTGCCTGATACCCATTTTTGCCTTGAACTCGGTTCCGTAACTGAATAACTCATCGTTGCTTCACCCTGTTTAGCGCTTTCACATAAATTGAGGCAAGACCAAACACCGTGACAAACAAAATGACTGCGTAGGCTGATGAATAACCGGTACGCCATTTTTCAAAGGCTTCACGTTTCAGGTCTATTGATGTCAACGTTGTCGTGTTACCGGGCCCGCCTCCTGTCAATTGCACGACAAGATCAAACATCTTGAAATTCTCTATGCCGCGAAAAAGAACAGCTAGCATGAGGAAAGGTAAAATCATGGGTATTGTGATTGTCCAGAATTGCCGCCATTTTGTTGCCCTGTCGCATTCTGCTGCTTCATAGATGCTATCGGGTATCGATCTTAGCCCCGCAAGGCAGATCAACATGACAAACGGCGTCCACATCCAGGTATCAACAATAACGATGGCCCAAGGTGCAAGATCTACTTCACCAATCATGGAAAAACTGGCCGGATCAACCCCTGTGAAAAAACTGACAACGTAGTTGAACAAGCCAATTTGAGGTTGGTACAAGAACGTCCAGAAGTTGCCAACTACCGCTGGTGACAACATCATTGGAAACACAATGATGGTTGTCCATAAATCGTTACCACGAAATTTTTTGTTTATAAGGTAAGCCAGCACAAAACCGATGAGCACTTGCAGAACAATGGTCCATATCAGGAAGTGTGCAGTGGCTTGCATCGTCATCCAGACATCACTGTCACCAAGAATGCGTTGATAGTTCTTTAAACCAACCCACTCCACCTCATTGTTTGGTCGGTTAACGCGGAAGTTAGTAAAACTGAGGTAGATCGTCCATATCAACGGAAATATATTAATAGCTAGCAGAATGAGGATTGTGGGCGCTACAAATATCCAGGCTATCGTTCGATCTGAAAACCCCTTTACCCGCTGTGCCATGGCAGGGGGAGTAGCTTGTGCTGCTCGATCAATTGTCGAGTTCGACATAACGTTGCATACCTTGGCGAAGCCTAACGGGACTGAAGCATTGTGTTTTCAGTCCCGCAGGCGATAGTGGGATAGGTAGAATACTGAAGGGCTATTTTTTGCCTTCGTCTTCAAATATCTCGTCCCAGTCTTTTACCAATCCATCAAGTGCCTCTTTGGCTGTGCCTTGGCCAGCAACAACGTAGTTGTGCATGCGGCTTTGGGTAGCAATAAGCAGCGATGCATACGAGGGCTCAGCCCAGAAGTCCTTCACGATTGCCATCGAGTCAAGGAAAGTCTGTGCGAAAGGTTGGCTTTGTGCAAAATCAGGGGCTTCAACCACTGCGCGTAAAGCCGGTGCACCACCAACATCCCACCACTTTTGCTGTACTTCTTGCTGTGCAAACCACTTAATGTACTCAAGTGCTGCGTCTGTGTTTTCGGAATTTGCGACCACTGAGATACCTTGACCACCCAGTTGTGCAAATTGTCCTGTAGGACCTGCAGGGTTAGAAAAGTATCCAGAGTTGCCGTTACCAACAACAGGGTCAGCTTCAACACCAGGCCAGATAAAGGCAAAGTTCATTTGCATGGCAACCTGGCCGGACTTGTAGGCATCAATGTTCTGCGACATATAGGCATCAGAGGCACCTGGAGGGGTGCAGCAGTCGTAGAGTGATTTATAGAATTCCAGCCCGTCGATTGAACCTTGTGAGTTTACAAATCCTTCTAACTCATAAGGCTTGTCGGGGTCTTCATACTGAAAACCGTAGTTATACAAGGCGTTGGTTAAACCCATAGTTAAGCCTTCTGATCCTCGCTCAGTATAGATAGCAGCGCCATAGACAGTCTTGCCATCAATATCACGTCCCTGGAAGAACTCACCTATCTGTTTCAATTCCTCAAGTGTCTTTGGCACGTCCAGCTCACGGCCATGTTGTTCCATGAATTCAGCCTGAATCTCAGGACGGGAGAACCAATCTTTTCGGTAAGTCCAACCTACAACGTCTGCGTACGCGGGTAATGCATAGTAATTGGGCGTGTTCTTTGGCCATTGCGCGTAGCCGACCACGGTGGCAGGAAGAAAGTCATCCATGCTGATGCTCTCCTGCTCAAAGAATTCATTAAGCTTCAGGTACTGCCCGTTCTCTGCAGCCCCTCCAATCCATTGGCTATCACCAATAAGTAGATCGCAAAGTTTGCCACCTGAATTAAGTTCATTAAGCATACGATCCGCAAAGTTGGGCCATGGAACAAACTCGAAACTCATCGTGTGCCCGGACTGCTCTTCAAAATCCTTGCTCAGCTCGACCAGCGCATTGGCTGGATCCCAGGCTGCCCAACAAAGATTCAGCTCTTCTGCCTGCACGGCGGTAGCGGTTGCAAAATTGGCAGAAAGAACACCTGCCGCTAAAAAACCTAGCGTCGTGGATGACGTCAATCTATTTCGTTTCATTGATTTTTCCCTAAGAAAGTCAGCCGACACATTCAAATTAGACGTTAGGCAAACTGTTTGATAACTCTATGTATTTCACGAGATGCGCACCCCAGAAAAATAATTCATATTCGATAATGGGGCGAGGCATACGAAACTTGCTGAGGTAATTGCCAAGCTGTTGTGCCAGTACAGTTATAATTGATGTACGTACCTCAAAGCAAGTTATTTTTGAGCTACGTACATCAATCTTGGTATATTCAGGCATCATTGAGCCCTTAAATATATGGATTACTTAGGTTTTCTAATGAGCAAGACGTGGTGAGACCAACGACAAAGGATTTAGCGATAGCGGCAGGAGTCAGCTTGGCCACCGTTGATCGCGTACTGAACGGTCGACCTAACGTGAGTAAAAAATCGAGCCAGAGGGTTGAGCAGGCCATCGAAGACCTGAGCTTTGTTCGCAATATTTCGGCTGTCAATCTTGTACGCAACAAGACGTATCGATTTCGTTTTGTTTTGCCAGATTCTGGAGATCAGTATCTAGAAGCCCTTTTGCATCAGGTAAGTGAAGCCAACGTCAGTGCCGGGTCAGAATCGACCGTGCTGGAAGTCGTTCAGCTGCCCATTGGCGATCCTCACTCTGTGGCCAAATACCTGACAACGCTGGATACCAACAGTGTGGATGGCATCGCCATCATGGTTCCAAAGTCGCCGCAAGTTCGAGATGCCATTGGACATCTGAGCGAAAGAGGTATTCAGCACGTGCAGTTCATGTCAGGCCAGGATCAGCTGGATGCTGTTGATTCTGTGGGCGTTGATAACGTTGCTGCAGGCGCCACAGCTGGCAGGCTGATAGGCCAGTTCAACCCGGACCGTACGGGGCAGGTTCTGGTTATTGCTGAGACCATGCAAGCGCAGGATAGTAGCAAGCGACGTTTGGGTTTTGATCGGATTATTAACGAGAAATTCCCCGGACTGCGTTGTTTACCGTCACTGGAAACCTACACTGATCTGGAAAGGACAAACAGGATAATTGAAAGGAGTTTTAGCGTTAACGACAATATTGTCGCAGTCTATGTCATGGGGGCTGAAGCCCGCATACCCATATCGGTCATTGATCGTTGCGCCGATCTGAAGAATCTGACCGTCGTTGTACATGAGCGAACACCCTTTACCGAAGAAGCTTTAGGCAACGAGAAAGTCAGCGCCATCATCGCGCAAAATCCTGGTCATGCGGTTCGAAGTGCTGTGCGCATACTGCGGGCAAGGGTAGATCAAAGAGAGTTGGTTCAATCACAGGAACGAATAAGGATTGAGGTGCTGTTTAAGGAAAATCTTTGAGTTGAAGTA
>JALZVU010000047.1 GCA_023301795.1 Granulosicoccus sp. | reverse complement strand
TTTTTGAAAGTCAGAATAACTAGAATATTTTTTAACTGTACCTGTATGGGTACCGGTGAGATCTACATGAACAAGATGAACTTTAGCTGGACCGTGAAAACGCCTTTACGCGTTGGTATGTTATGCGCTGTATTGACGTTGTTAACAGCCTGTGAACAGGAGCAGTTACCAGTAGGTGCTGAGCTAAGCATATCGCCAGAGACGCGAACATTGCGCATCGCTGATCGCAGTGACGCAGACGGAAATTGCTTTTTGGATGCTAATTCTTACATTGATTTTCCAATCGTGTTACGGCTTACCAATTCGGAAGGCTCGCCCTTGGCAGACGCGCAAGTCAGTGTGTACCTTGACTACGCGGGTAATACATTTCCAGTGACGTCAACACCTGTCATGGCGCTCTACGACGACAGGCGTGGCAACAACAACGGTGTTATTGACGACTTCGAACTGGTCAGTGGACCGGATGATGATATTGCCCGCGTTAATACTGATTACTACGGTGGCGATCGCCCACTACTGATTCGGATCAACACCTCGTGTCCTTATCAAGGTGAGGTGTTTGCATTTACCGATGGTGTAACTGCAATGACCAGTATCGATGTCACTATCAGCGAAGACAGCGTGAGTGGTTCCCTGTGAGTAGCGTTGAGTCGCAGATTCTCGCTAGTGAAAAATTCGCCCCTGTCTGCGATACCTCTATGTTGACACTGAGTGTGGCGGGCAAACCCCTGCTGCAAGCCTACGAAGCTAAAACGTTCTTCAGCCGTTTGCGTGGCCTGCATGCGTACCTACCTCTGACAGACACACAAGCTTTGGTGATTACGCGTTGCCATTCCATTCATACCTTCACGCTGCGTCAGCCTATTGATGTGCTGTTTGTGAGTGACAAAGGTGTGGTGTTAGAGCTTGAGAGTGTGCCGGTACGGCGTTGTCGTTCGGTTAAGGATGCGGCTTGCGTTATTGAAATGAATGAAGGTGTAGCACTACGACTGGGTATTGCCAAGGGTAGTCAGCTGGAACGTGATTCAGGAGATTGGTTATGAGCGTTGTCAATACAAAAAGCTTAAAGTCTGTTGGTTCAGTAGCGTACCTTTCTCGCACACGTACCGCTGTACTGGCGTTGTGTTTGGTGATATCCGCCAGTGGCTGTAGCACGTTGCAATCGCCATCGTCTGAGAGTGCAGCAAGCCTCTCAGATGACGACTCCTCTTCTTACGAGATATTTAAACTCAGCGAAAGGGCACAACTTGCCTATACCGAAAGCCGCTTGATCGAAGCTGTACAGTTGTATCAGCAGGTGGTGGAGCAGTTACCAACAGATGCTGATGCCTGGTTCAGACTGGGCAATACTTACACACAGCAAGGGGCTTTTGAGCGGGCTATTCATGCTTATGAAACCTCGTTGATTAATGACAGCCAGCAGCCTAAAGCATGGTTCAATTTATCCACAGCGTACTTGCTGAATGCCCAGTCTGCCATGCGCCAATCATTTGATCGAATGCGACCCAATGATCCGGCGCGCGCCTTGGTGGATGCGCGGTTAGTGGCGCTGTCTGCATTGCTGCATGGTCGGCTGGAAGAGTCCAGCGTACCTCGGGTCAGAACATCTCGATAGCTGCCAAGTAAGTTGTTGGGGACAAAAATTCCATGGAGAGAGGCATGAGCAGTATTCCGTCTACATTATTACGCAATCAGCGTGGAGCGTCTGCGGTTGAGTTTGTGGTGGTGGCTTTGGTGTTGTTTATGATGGGGTTGGGTACTTTGCAGGCCGCCCTTCTGTACCACAGCAAAACCATTGTTAACTACGCAACGTTTGAAGCAGCCCGTGTGGGGACAACCAACCACGCCTTGGTTGACCCAATGATGAGTGAGTTGGGTGAACGGCTTGCACCACTGTTTGGCGGTGACGGCACCATGGGTAAAGCAGCGTTGGCGATCGCCCGCTCAAAGGTAGAAGTAGAGAGCCCGGTTAATCTGGATGGTAGTGTTGCACCTCCCACCTCGGTCAAGGTACTTAACCCGAGCACGGAGTCGTTTGAAAAATGGGGGCGCCCTAGTCTTGAATACAATGCTAGAACCGCGATACCCAACAGCCATCTAAAGCACAAAATTAATACCACTGAAGGTGAAGATGCACCAAGCATGACATTGGCAGATGCTAATCTTCTGAAGATCCAAGTAACGCATGGCGTTGAATTGAAGATACCGCTGATCAACAAAATGATACTCAGCACAATGAGAGAGTTTGAACTTCTGGGAGGAAGTCCTGACCCTGAGAAATTGGCCTACTACGCAGCCGGGCGCATTCCTATTACATCCACGGCCACGATGCGCATGCAGTCCGAAGCCTGGAAAGAGACCACCGCACCAGCGGCTGCAGCCCTTCCGTTTGCCAACCCCAGTGATCCTCCTCTAGGACTGGTGCCTGATTCAAACGGTGGTGAGCCAACACAAACTCCCTTGCCCGACACCGGTGCTGAATGTTCGCAAAGCGGTCTGGATACGTTTTTGTACGCACCACATTTGTTGTCAACATCGTGCCCCGGTCGCGGTGACGGTGAAGGTGACGGGGGAGCACAGTCAGGATGTTGATTAGTTTGCCTCGCTTAACCCGTTCCACTATCGTGAGCAAGGAAAAGTCGGCTTTAATGCTAACTGGACTTGTGCTTACCGTAGTGCTGGCACTCACACTGCCCATTTCCGCTGCTGCCCAAGACAACCCGAGCACCGACGCCGGCAACGCCGACTGTAACCTTACCAACGAGAACGAAAACTGCTCACCCGATGACACCGTCGGCGATGTAGGCAGTGTCGGCGCCTCCAACCTGCCATCGGCCAGGGCTGGTAATCCCATCAATCTGATGACGGGCAACAAGTCCCAGAAAGAGACGGACTTTGCTATCCCGGGTGCCATG
>JALZVU010000046.1 GCA_023301795.1 Granulosicoccus sp. | reverse complement strand
GTCAACGGACAAGCCACCATTAGTTCCGTTGATGGTTTACCGCATAGGATGGGGCAACGAGTTGCACCCAGCGCAGGGGATCTGACAGCTGTGGCCACCTTGTACGGCAGCGACCTGTCTCTAGTGGTGCAATCGGACGCAACCAATTCAGGTGATGAGCTTGATGTCTACGTTACCAATCAGAACGGACGCGGCGCGCATGACGTTAGTGTGCAGTTGGAAGTCGCTGCCCATCGTGCCACTGTAATTTCAAGGAATGGCTGGGCGTGCTTTGGTTCTGCAGAGGGTTTTTTGAACTGTAATTTGGGGTTGCTGCCGGGAAGCGCAACAACGCACCTGGTATTAGGTTTGCCCGAATCGATCAGTACGGAAGGTATTGAAGTATCGTTGACATCGAAAACACCTGATTATGATCTGTCAAACAACGTCAGCAGAGTGCTATCAGACGATGTTGCGTTAGCTCCCGATAGCGAACCGTTCGTTGTGCCGCTTTCTGGACCTGAAGACAAGCCGACTTTGCAGGATGACGTACAGCCTGAAGTAGTTACCACTAGTGGTGGAGCGATATCGCTGCAGACCTTAGCGTGGTTGTTAATACTAGTTGGTGGGAAGGCCAGTAGCAGGATCGATCGCAAGCTCATTCTGAACGTCTTCGGCGTACATAGGGGGTAGTTGTTCGGCCGGCAGGTTGGGATCAGCGCTAGCGTCTTCTACAGCTCTTCGAACAGCCGCCGACTGGTTGGGGTCGTTCTGCGCATTCGGATCGTTTATGGCATTTGGGTTTATGGCATTCGGGTCGCTGATTTGCTCTTCGACGATTCCCTCAGTGGGAGAGCCACTGGGCAGAAACTGGTTCGACTCACCACCGCTGGCGTTGTTCTGACCTTCGCCCATCATCAAAACAACCTCGACAATCTCGGTTGCATCTTCTGAGCGTACCAACAGATTATTTGGGCTGAGTTTCCCGAGCGCTCGTTCCAGAGGCTCTTCGACGATATCTACATTTACCCGTGCTTCGGCATCCCCTGTGACCACCACTGAAATACCTAGCTCCTGAGCAAGCTCTTGGGCCAGCTCAACCGCTGACACGTCAGTTGCCAGAACCGTTAGCAACCCGTCTTCTTCAACGATCTGCACGGCAGATTGAGCATAGAGCGATGTTGAAATTAACACGCTAGCCAACAAAGGCAGCATGCGGGTGTTAAATGGCATGGAACGCAGACCCGTCAAGGAGGCCCAATTGGCCCGTAGGACAGTGTATCGCGTGGGATGTGCTTGCGAGTGCGGATGTGTAAGCTGCCGGATTACCCTTTGTTAAACTATGCTCACCAAGCCACATCTTGCCGACGCTGCGTTATTCATGAAAGCGTTAGGTTGATCGCACACATTCCTCCTGCCACAATTGAAAACGATTCACCCGCCAATGCCCCGTGCCTCTACTGAACAGCGATTTGCACTGTACTACGCTGTCCTTTTTGGCAGCATTGGCGCGATGCTGCCCTTTGCTGCGCTGTGGATGAACGAGGTGGGCATCACGCCTGCCATGATTGGCGCCATTGTCGCCGCGCCTTCGGTGCTCATGCTATTAACAACCATTGCTCTTGGGCGCTGGGCTGACAGCATGAAGGATCGTCGGCTGGCGATTGTGGTTGGCAACTGGGTGATTCTGTTGTCTCATCTCGTGCTGTTTTTCACCACTGGGGAATGGGTGGTGATGGGGGTATGGCTGGTAGCTGGCGTTGCCATGTACGCCAAGGTGCCTATTACCGACGCCGCGGCCCTGAATGTAACTCGCTTGCGTGGTAGCGACTACGCCCGGGTTCGCATGTTTGGGTCCATTGGCTTTGTAGTCATGCTTGCGTTTGCCGGTTATGCCTACGAACACTGGGGCATTGGTATTTTTGTCGTTGGATTATTGATTGCAAACGTACTCAGACTATTGGCAGCCTACTACCTACCGGCAATGCCGCGTTCAGCAACGCCACAAGCTTCCGAAGCTGCTGCCTCAGACACCGCTACCGATGCTGACTCCTTGTATCAGGCGGGCATTCTACTGACGTTGATGGGTGGGGCGTTTATCAATGCCTCGCACGCCATGGTCAATACCTACGGCATTCTTCTGTGGACTCAACAGGGCTTGTCTGAATCTGTTGCCAGTCAGGCAGTGGGCATCGGTGTGGTGGTGGAGGTGGCCATCATGTGGTGGTTTAAATCATTAACCAAAAACGTGTCAGCCAGAGCCTGCTTGCTGGTCGCAGCCCTGTGTGGATTGGTTCGTTGGTGGCTGTTGGCCAATGAACCATCGTTGCCTGTGTTGTTTGCGGCGCAGGCCCTGCATGGCATTACCTTCGGTGTCATGTTTCTTTCGTGTGCCAGCTTCATTTCGCGCCGCGTGCCAGAAGCTGCCGCAGCACGAGGGCAGGGGTTGCTGGCAACTTTAACCACGGCGTGCATGGCCATAGCCACGTTTATATGTGGCCAGTTGTTTGATCACTGGGGAAGTCAGCTGTATTGGATGATGGGCGGGATGTGTGTCGTGGCGATGCTATTCATAGCCAGCAGTTATCGATGTCGTTTTGCTGAGTAGAGGCTGCAGGCGATAACCCTACGTTGACAATCTAATCTGCATGAAGGTTCACGAAGTGGCGTGCTTCGACACTGCACGCCCACAAGTCCAGTTTGCTTGGCTGCCTGTTCGTAAATTAGTAATTCTGTGGTATCGTCTATCCGAAACGTTTTGGAAGATAACAGTGATGATGCGTGTTCACCAATATTTTGTCGCTTTTGGCCGGTTTGGATGATTTTTGAGTTGCATGAATATAGCGGCTAAAAAGAAGGGCTCACTAAAGGCGTTAGCCGCTGATCTGGGGTTGTCCATAACCACGGTATCGAGAGCTTTGGGCGGCTACTCGGATGTGGCGGAGGCCACGCGCCTAAGAGTTGTGGCAGCAGCAGAGGCCATTGATTACGTGCCCAATATTGCGGGCAAAATGCTGGTCACGGGGCGCAGCGGATTTGTCGGATTTTTACTGCCGCTACGTGACTCGCCAATTTTTGATCCCTTTCTGGGTGAGTACATTACCGGGCTAAGTGCCGGGCTCGCTGAACGCGGCCACAATCTGTTCATGACGACGGTTTCCAGCGCACAAACTGAACTCACCGCACTTCAGCATATTGTCGAGTCGGGTCGGGCGGACGCTATGGTTCTGAACCGTATCGCTGAAGATGATAAACGTGTGAATTATCTGATGGAGCGTGATTTTCCGTTTGTAGCACATGGCAGGACTCTAGAGCACACAGGTTATAGCTGGATTGATACTGATGGACAGCAAGCATTTCATGATCTGTTTGACTGGCTGTATGAGCTGGGTCACCGACGCTTTGGTCTGTTGTCTATTACCGAGGCGATGACGTTTCGACGGTATAGAGAAAACGGGTTTCGGACAGCCATCAATAACAAAGGCGACAGTGATGTCACCTTATCAATGCAACGTGTTCCTCGCTTCGAAAGCCACACGTGGGGTCAGGCAATAGACAGCATGCTAGACGCCGAACACCAGCCTACTGCCATAGTTGCATTAACGGATGAGCTGGCGCTAAGTGTTATTGAGCGTGCAGCAGCACGTGGCATAGATGTCCCGGGTTCACTTACCGTCACCGGTTTCGACAACATACCGGCAGCGCAATTTTCAAAGCCAGAACTCACTACGTTTGATCAATCCATCAGATCATCAGCGCAACAAATGGCTGGGCTGCTCCTTGACACCCTGGACTCGCAGCAAGGTGTTCGACAGCAGTTGTCATCGCCGACGTTGATAAAACGTGCAAGTCATGGCCCTGCATTGAATACACGTTGATTGCACAGTTTGTTGATCGCAAGTTAATTACAGAGTTGTCTGTACCAGTTGTATCGAAAGGCCTTGCCAACCAGGGCCCATTAATAATGGAGAGAGAGAAGAGATGATAATCAAGAAAAATACATTGGCTGCTGCACTGGCAACCGGGATAACGCTTCTGGCTGCTGGTGCAGCTTCTGCAGAAGTGTTGTTCTGGTCCACCCAGGCACGCCCCGTGGAAGAAGCACAGGCCATGCGTGATCAAGTGTTGTCCGGATTTTCAGGAGACGTAGACTTTCAGCCTAGCGAGAACGGCCCTTGGCTGACGCGTGTTGATGCTGAAACGCAGGCCGGTTCTGGGAAAATCGGAGTGCTTGGTTCTTTGCACGGTAATCTGATTTCCCTTTCGGACAACCTGGCCGATATGTCTGATATCGGTGTGGATGGCGTAAATTCTGCGTTTCTGGAACTAGGCAAGCTGGGTACGGATCAGCAAAAGTACATTCCTTGGATGCAAGCCACCTACATCATGGCCGCTAACAAGAAAGCGCTAGAGCATCTTCCTGAAGGCGCAGACATCAATGCCCTTAGCTACGATCAGCTCATTGAATGGGCAAAGACGATGGCTGAGAAAACCGGATCTCCCAAGTTTGGTTTTCCTGCAGGCCCCAAGGGGCTGAAGCACCGTTTTTTCCAAGGCTATATGTACCCGTCTTACACCAACAGTATGGTTACCAAATTTCGTTCACCGGAAGCTGAGCTTGCCTGGAACAAATTCAAGGAGCTATGGAGCTACACTAATCCGGGTTCTCCAAACTTCTCTTTCATGCAAGAGCAACTACTAACCGAAGAGGTCTGGGTAGCGTTCGATCATACTGCGCGTCTGGCCGATGCTTTCAACACGCGTCCTGATGACTTTGTTGCTTTCCCTGCACCTGCAGGACCTACGGGTCGTGGATTTATGCCGGTAGTTGTGGGTATTGCTGTGCCTGACACAGCTCCGGATATGGCTGAATCAAAAGCCTTGGTGTCCTATTTGCTAGAGCCTGCTACGCAAATTGAAACCTTGCGTGCCACTAACTTCTTTCCAGTAGTGGATGTTGAACTGCCTGATGATATGCCTGCTGCGGTCAGGATGTCTGGAGCTGCTATTGCCACCATGTCAGGATCAGCTGATGCCAACCCTGGTTTGTTACCCGTTGGTCTTGGTGATCTTGGTGGAAAGTTCAATGCAGTTTACGTTGATTCATTTGAGCGCATCGTGCTGGCAGGTCAAGATGTACGCACAGTGCTCGACGATCAAGCCGATGCACTTCGCAAGCTGATGGAAGAGGCAGGCGCTCCTTGCTGGGCACCCGATGTAGCCTCTGAAGGTGCTTGCCCAGTCGATTAAGCCGGTGTGTTGAGCTTGTGATTAGTCGTCCTCATGAGGACATTTAACTTAGCGGCTCAAGGGTAAGCGTTCGCGTTGGACCAACGTTTTTTTGTTGGTCCAACGCGGTAGTGTTTATTTCGACAGTTTCTGACTGTGCTTTATTGATGGTTTTTGGCGACATTGCGTCAGACACAGGTGTTTTCTATGTATCCAAGAAGTCTTCCCTATTTGTTACTGTTGCCATCCACGCTGTTTTTGTGCGTATTTTTTTTATACCCGTTCGGGTTGGTTGCCTGGCAGGCTTTTGTGACCGACACCGGGCAGTTTACGTCTGAGTTTTTCGTCGAGATGAAATCTCACTGGAAATTCAACACCGCCTTTACCAATACGATTTTGTTGGCCCTGGCAGTTGTTCCGTTTCAAGTTTGTCTGGCGTTGTATATGGCCACGCTTGTCAACGGGATGAAGCGAGGGCGTGATTTGATTTTGTACATCTGGACTATTCCACTGGGGATATCAGATCTTGCTGCAGGTATCATCTGGCTAGCTATCTTTGAACAAACCGGTTTCCTGAACAGCATGATGCAGGGCATGGGGTTTATCGATCAGCCTGTAAGTCTGCTCAGCTACCAGAACACGGGCATGATATTTCTGGCTATATTGCTTGCCGAAGTCTGGCGCGCCACGGCTATTGTGTTGGTTATCCTGGTGGCTGGAATGGGATTGATCCCGAAAGAATATTATGAAGCTGCTGAGGTTTTTGGTGCGGGACGCTGGAAGCGCTTTACCAAGATCACCTTGCCAATGCTAAAGCCCAGCTTGCAAACAGCGATGATACTGCGCGTAATCATGGCCTTTGAGGTGTTCGCTGTTGTGGTGGCATTGGGCGGTACCAATCTACCGGTGTTGATGGGTGAAATATATACCTGGCAGTTTGATTTACAGGATGCCAACGTTGCCGCGGCCTATGCATTGGTCATACTCCTGATATCGATAAGCTGCACGCTGCTTATCATGTGGGGACTGAGAACACCGAAGGAGGCACGGGTATGAGCGAAGCACATCGCTTTGGATCTGGACCGGTGCAGGCTGCCGGGCCCTGGAGCCGCTACCTGTTTACCGGGGCGGTAGTAGTGCTGTGTCTCTGGGTGCTGGTCCCAATCTATCTGCTGCTGGTGAATACCCTATCGTCTCCAGAAGCTGTGGCCACCTATCCCAAGCGTGCATTACCTGAATTTGACACGCAGAGTCTGGCGTTTTTCATGAACTATGCAGGTGTAGGGCAGGCGCTTTGGAATTCAATCAAAGTGGCCACGGTTACCATGATTCTATCGATTGGCGCAGGTGCGCCAGCAGGCTATGCCTTGTCGCGCTTTGACTTCAGGGGTAAAGATACGTTTCGTGTGCTGGTGCTGATGACGCGTGCCTTTCCGCTACCACTATTGGCATTGCCCCTTGCAGTGCTATACATTCGCATTGGTCTGGATGATTCGATTCTGGGCCTGGCATTGGTGCACACAACGCTTGCGTTACCGTTCGCTGTGCTGATTACTTTTTCGTTGTTTTCAGGCATTCCCATTGAACTGGAAGAGGCTGCCTGGACGTTAGGGTGTAACCGTTTTCAGGCATTTATTAAAGTTATTCTGCCCTTGGTATTGCCAGGCATTGCTGCGTCAGCGATCTTTGCCTTTGTTATTTCCTGGAACGAGGTGTTCGCAGCGGCGGTGCTTACCATTGAGCACAGAACCCTCCCGGCATTTTTGTTACAAGGCCTGGCCGAATCGCCGTTGCACTTAAAATTTGCCGGGGGTGCGGTGTTGGTGCTACCAGCGCTGCTGTTTATCTTTCTGGTGCGTAAATACCTGTTTTCCATGTGGGGCATTGCTAACCGCTAAGGTTTTTTAATGACACCGTCCACAGCTACTGGTAAGGGCTGGGCTGGACGATCACTAACGAGCTGAAGCTTTAGCATCTACTGCAATTCACTATTAATTTTCGGATACCACAATGGCGATTATACAAATCAAGGGCGTTGCCAAGCAGTACGGCAAGGTTCACGCTCTACATTCCATTGACATGACCATCGCTGATCAAGAGTTTATGGTGCTGTTGGGTGCGTCAGGTTGTGGCAAAACAACTCTGCTGCGTATTGTGGCAGGGCTTGAGACTGCGACGACTGGGGAAGTGTGGATTGGTGAGAAGCGGGTGGATAAGCTTGCACCCAAAGATCGCGGTATTGCCATGGTGTTTCAGAACTACGCAGTATTTCCTCATCTCACCGTTTACGAAAATATCGCCTTCGGCCTGCGGATGGCAAAGATGGAACAGAAAGAGGTGGATAGGCGGGTAGAGCGTACCGCCACATTGATGCATATAGAAGGTTTGTTGAAACGATACTCCGGCCAGCTGAGCGGAGGTCAACGGCAACGGGTTGCCGTGGCTCGCGCATTGGCGACTGAGCCGCAAGTGCTGTTAATGGATGAGCCTTTGTCTAACCTGGATGCGCTGTTGAGAATGGAGATGCGTGCAGAGCTTAAAACTGTGTTGGCTGAGAGCAATACGACGACGATTTACGTCACCCATGATCAGGTGGAAGCGATGAGCATGGCAGACCGCATCGCCATCATGAATGGTGGCAAGATTGTTCAAGCCTCATCAGCTGTTGAGGTCTATCGCAATCCAGCTGCGCATTTTGTCGGATCATTTATCGGCAACCCGCCCATGAATTTTTTAACCGCTGATAACAGTGGTGACGGGTTTTGGCAGGTGGCGGGTGTACGCGTTAAAGGTCCAGACACTTCTCAGAAGAGCATCCAGTTTGCTATTCGCCCTGAGGATATTGTTGTTCATGGGAAGAGCGGTGATGGCAGCACGGCCAGCGAAGGCGCATTCACTGCCGGAGTCAGAATTCTTGAACCATTAGGTTCGCACTTGCTCGCCAGTTGCAAAGTAGATGATCAGTTGTTCAGAGTGGTACTGAACAGCGACGCTGAAGTACAGCCAGGGGATACATTACAATGGTCGCCTCAAGCTGATCGGGTTCGGTGGTTTGATCCGGAAACCGAACTCGCTCTTAGCACAGTCTGAGCACAGATTTTCAATGAACACTAACAACGCACAGAAAACTATGTACGAGCGTGCCGTAGAAATTCTCGATCTTAATGATCGTGGAAATTACACTGTGCCCACCAGTGGCCTGTACCCGTTTCAATGGAATTGGGATTCATGCCTAGTGTCGATTGGTCAACAGCATGTCAACGAGGCGCGAGCCTGGACGGAGATGCAAACACTCTTCCAGCATCAGTGGGATGATGGGATGGTCCCGCATATCGTGTTTCACGAACTGGATGATGGATATTTCCCGGGCCCTGATGTGTGGGCTACCGGTAGGCCGGTGCCTACTACGGGTATTACTCAGCCCCCCGTGGCGGGTTTTGCTGCGTTAAAACTGTTTGAACGGGCAAAAGACTCGTCATTGGCACGGCAGAGAGCATCGACGCTGATAGCTGGTATTGATCGATGGCATGAATGGTTCTATGCGCATAGAGATCCGCACAACACAGGTCTTGTTGCGATAATCCATCCGTGGGAATCTGGACGTGATAATTCCATTGACTGGGATGCAGCACTGGATCGTGTGCCCATCGACGGTTTGCAACCTTATCAGCGACGTGACTTGCAGCATGCCGATGCTGCCCATCGACCCACGGGCGCTCAGTACGATCGATTCGTCTCGCTTGTACAGCTTTTTCGCAGTCTGGGCTGGGATAACAGCCAGTTGCATGATGCTTCGCCGTTCAAGGTAGTTGACCCCGGGTTTAACGCTATCCTCATTCGTTCGTGTTCAGATCTAGCCAAACTTGCTGATTTACTGGGTGAGGATGAGATTGCTGAGCGCAATCGCACGCGTGCCGCTGCCGGATTGTCCGCGTTAGAAAGTCTATGGAGTGAGGCTGCCAATCAATACGTTTGCTTTGATCGAGCGGTTAATGCGTTTGTTGATAGTGCATCAGTGGGCGGGCTTATTCCAGCGCTTGCACCTATCCCTGCTCATCGTTCTGCCTCGTTGGCAAGCAGAATTAATACGCTGAGTAAGTCAACGGGCTACCTGATACCAAGTCATGAGGCGACTGATTCGCGCTACGATCCAAAACGCTATTGGCGTGGCCCCATCTGGTTGATTGTTAACTATCTGATTGCCGATGGCTTTCGGGTGTCTGGTCATGACGATCTGGTGCAACGTATTGAGGCGTCCAGTCTGGAGCTCATTGCGCAGTCAGGCTTTGCAGAATATTACGACCCTGATTCGGCAGAGCCGTGTGGAGGTAGCACGTTCACATGGACAGCCGCTATGGTGATGGAATTTTTACGAAATGAGCGTTGAACTGACAATACCTGCCAAACCTGATTTTGAATCGGGCGATTTTCTGAACCAGCATGTCAGCTCCATATTGGCTTTTTATGAGCCCAACGTGCGCGCACCCGATGGCGGTTTCCATCAGTGCTTTCGCGATGATGGCTCGGTGTATGACAGCGCAACCAGACATCTGGTGAGTTCAACCCGGTTTGTGTTCAATTACGCTACGGCATACCGTCTATATGGCACAGCACACTACCGTGAGTGGGCCGTTGAGGGGTTGGAATTTCTAACGCGTGTGCATCGTCAGGAAACAGGTCATTACGCCTGGGTTTTGGAGGGAGGCACGATTACTGACAACCGAGCTATGGCTTACGGGCATGCGTTTGTCATGCTGGCTGCGGCGAGTTGTGTACGCGCAGGAATACAAACAGCTGCCAGTGTTATTGATGAGGTTTGGGATTTTCTTGAAACACACTTCTGGGAAGCTAACGCTGGTGCCTACGCGGACGAGCGCGATGGCACATTGGCCACCCTTGATCCTTACCGGGGACAAAATGCCAACATGCATATGTGTGAGGCTTTGATTGCAGCGTTCGAGGCCACCGGGCAACAGCGCTTTCTGGATCGCGCCAGTCAACTTGCCATGCGGTTTGCTGTTGAGCTTGCCGCCCAGAACAATGGACTTATCTGGGAGCATTACGATACTAGCTGGCAATGCGATATGAAGTACAACATCGATAAGCCTGACGATCTGTTCAAGCCTTGGGGATTTCAGCCAGGGCATCAGGTGGAGTGGAGCAAGCTTCTAATGATGCTGCACACGCACAATCCTCAGCCGTTATGGGTGACGCGTGCCATCGAGTTATATGAAGTTGCAATGCACTCTGGATGGGATCATGAACATCAGGGTCTGGTGTACGGATTTTCCCCTAACGGTGATTTTGCAGACACACACAAGTACTTCTGGGTACACTCTGAAGCATTCGCCGCTGCCTGGCGTCTACACCGTCACACCGGTGAGCAACGTTATCTGGATGACTATCATCGTTTATGGTCGTACAGCTGGCAATACTTGATTGATCATCAGCAAGGCGCGTGGTTCAGAATTCGGAACCGGGACGGTAGTGCCTTTGATGAGCTTAAATCTCCGCCGGGTAAAACTGACTATCACACCATGGGTGCTTGTTGGGATGTACTGGAGCAGATATAGATAATGAAAAGTCGCACTCGGGTTGTTGTCATCGGCGGTGGTATTGCTGGATGCTCAACGCTCTACCATCTGACGCAGGAAGGCTGGAGCGATGTCGTTCTGGTGGAGCGCGATGAACTCACATCCGGCACCACCTGGCACTCTGCAGCGCAGGTAACCAACTTTGGTCAGAACCAGACCATGATCGGCCTCAAAAGTCATTCCATTGCGCTTTATCAGGAGCTTGCCAACGATCCAGACTATCCCGTGGGCTATCACCACGGCGATGGAGGTATTCGTCTAGCCGGTGATGAGCGACAGATGGACGGTTACCGTCATTTTGCCAGTGTGGCTAAAGGGATGGGTGTTGATTTTGAAGTGCTGGATGCTGCAGAGTGCGCGCGTCGTCATCCGCTGATATCCACCGATAACCTTGTGGGTGGTCTTTGGGATCCCGCTGATGGCTATATAGACCCTGCGCAGTTATGTCAGGCGTTGGCCAGACGCGCACGCAACGCCGGTGCCGAGATCTATCGCCACACACCGGTCACCGGCCTCACACAACGCGCCGACGACACGTGGACGGTGCACACAGACAAAGGCGATATTGATTGCGACATCGTTGTTAATGCCTGTGGCTACAGAGTTAATGAGGTGGGTGCGATGATGGGGATCGAGCATCCCGTTACCTCCATGGAGCATCAGTACTTTCTGACCGATCCCATCGAACATTTGCAACAACATGGGGCACGAGTGCCACTGTTGCGTTGTCCAATATCGGATTTCTATTCGCGTCAGGAAAAAGACGGACTGCTTATTGGATTCTATGAGCAGGACTGTCGTACCTGGGGCATGGATGGCATCGATCCGGATTTTACCAATGCATTGTGTCCTGATGATCTTGATCGCGTTACTGATGTGCTTGAGGGTGTATTTGCTCGTATGCCTGCGCTGATGGATGTCGGTATTCGCTCAATTGTGAATGGCCCGATTACCTACACGATTGATGGAGCACCTTTGGTTGGGCCGATTCCCGGCAAGCGCAATGCTTTTTGTATTATAGGATTGAGAGCCGGGCTGGGTGAGGGAGGGGGTCATGGTTGGCTTTTGGCGCAGCAAATTGTTCATGGCGAGGCTGAACTGGATACATGGGGTATTGATCCGCGGCGCTTCGGCTCGCATGCCAATGTTGAACTGTGCGCTTTGAAGGCTATCGAGGACTATCAAAACGAGTTTCGTTTCCATTATCCGCACGAGCATCGACCGGCCGGGCGTCCAATGAAGACAACGCCTCTAACACCCTTATTAGCAGCCGAAGGAGGCGAGTTTGCGCTGGTGGATGGGTGGGAGCGTCTGGACTATGTAAAGCCGCATGCCACGTTCAAGGAGACTCACGGCTTTCGATTCAACGACTGTTTTGATGTGATTGCCGCAGAGGTTGCGGCGGTTCATAACGGCGTAGGCCTGACAGAAGTCAATGGTTTTAATCGCCTTGAGATTACAGGCCCAGGTGCGCGTGAATGGTTGGACACCATTATCTGTGGTGCTGTGCCCAAGCGCGTTGGCAAAGTAGGGTTAGGCTATTTACTGAATGAGCATGGCAACATCAAGGGAGAGGCAACACTTGCCAATCTTGATGAGAACACCGTGTGGTACGGTTCTGCCGCCGCATCTGAGCGGCATGATAAGGATTGGTTAAACAAACACCTGCCTGCAGATGGTTCGGTATCGCTGAGGTCCTTAACCCAGACGTGGACCACCCTAGTGCTGGCTGGCCCAAAATCACGCGACGTGCTATCCAGCCTGTGCCGAGGAGATTGGTCGCGTGACGCTTTCCCTTGGCTATCTGTCAAGCGCGCTTATGTGGGTGTGGCACCCGCGGTGATATGGTCGGTGAGCTTTTCGGGAGAGTTGGCGTACGAGATACACGTTCCCACCTCACAATTGCAGGGTGCGTGGTCAGCGTTGCGCATGGCTGGTCAGCCCCATGGCTTGCGCCTGTTTGGCGCACGTGCAGTGGATTCCATGCGTATCGAGAAAGGCTTTCGTCACTGGAAGGCCGATCTGGTTACCGAATTTGATCCCTATGAGTCAGCGCTAGATCGCTTTGTCAAAGAGGACAAGCCACACTTTATTGGCAAAGAGGCGCTAGCAGGTCGTCATGCTGAACAAGGTTTGCGACGCAAGTTTGTCACGCTTGCCATAGATTGCGACCATGCGCCTGCGCACAGTGGTGACAGTATTGTGAACGCTGAAGGTAGAGTGGTGGGTTCCGTGACCTCGGCAGATTGGGGGCATCGCGTTGCTAAAAACCTGGCTATGGGTTTTGTCGAGCCAGCCTATGCCGATGTAGGAATGTCTTTGGGCGTGGAGGTGATAGGCGAGGCGCAGCCGGCGGTTGTGTTGGCGGGGTGTGTGTTTGATTCTGAGCATGAGCGTATGCGGGGGTAAGTGCAATATTTTAAGCACGCTATCCTCGCATGCTAGAGCACATGGTTGATCCCAAGCAGCAGATACACGATTTACTCGCTGCTGTTAATAAAGACGGTAATTTGATGTTGACGTTACCCGACGGTCGAAAAGATGCCCATCAAGCGCTTGAAGAGCGCGATGACGGAACAGGCTGTTGGGGGCACATCAAACTTTGGTCACCATTGGGCTGCTGCACGTGTACTGAAGTATTCAGGTTTTAGATTTAAGCTATTGTTATGCGTTTGGTGAAATTCCATCGCTGCCCAGTCTAGTAAATACGTTGTTTCGCCTTGTGGTCAGTTACTTTCTCAAACGTCGCTGTGCTCGCTCGCAATACCAGCAGAGTGGCGTAACTCGCTATCCGCCCTTACGCGGGCCAAGCCGTTGCGGGCGATAAGCACATGAAAGGGAAGAATAATCTTCAGATATAGTCGTCCTCCAATATTGTGCGGATGAACCCAGGTTGCCAGATAGACGAGACCATCAATTGATAGCACTGAAACGCGGAAGTTTAGGTGCTTATCGTCGAACCCAGCAATTAGCTCCTGATCGCTCTCACTCTCAACAGGGAAGGGGCCCACCTTGTCCGGAGCATCCGGTCCGTCTGGTGAAAGTCCGAAAGGAGCGGTGACAACCCGGCGAATCTGCAGCAGAAAACCTGCCCACTCAGGAAAGTCGGTAACAACCATAGAGGCACGGCGAGGTGTTGCCTGCGCACTTACCGAATAGCAGTCTAGAAAGTCATTGCCGGATACTCGTTTATGAAGCTCACTTTGCGGCGGTAGAGTGCACTTGGTGACGTTGAACATGGTTGTCTAAAACCTCTTCGGTTTTGATCATGGGGTTATAGGAACATGATACTGGTATAAGTGTTACCGCATTGATGCTTGCGGGTTAGCAGATTTATGATTGGTCTGCAGGTCGTGCAAGGCAAGTTATATTCGATAGGGTGCGTACTCATCAAATCTTTCTTTTACGCTGTTAGGTTTTGTCGCTTATCGAGTGATGTACCGTTAGAGAACGCTATTTGACTGACTCCACACCTTTCGAGAGTATTTTCATCAGTAGTGGCAGTTGCTTAGTTGTGGCTGAGCAATACCTCTGCTATCTCATTTCGCTACAGGTGCCTCATGCAGTGCCTTGAACATGCGCCCCTCTGTCAACAGAACTACGCCAATAGCCATGGCACTAAGGACTGCAAAAGAGCTGATCAGTGGCACTGTGGTGGAATTGAATGACTGTCCCATCAGGAAGCCCAGTACTGCCGCGCCCACGGTCGTAATACAGCCTTGAACAGAGGAGGCTGTTCCGGCAATGTGCCCCACGGGTTCCATGGCCATGGCGCCGAAGTTGGGTGCTGACAAGCCGAAGCAGAACATGATAGTGGACTGCATTGCCACAAATGTGAACAAGTTCTGATAGCCCAGCTGTTCGATCAGTAGCCCGAGTAGGGCAATAATTAACATTGCACATAAGGCAGTATGCGAGACCATGCGAGTACCCAAGCGCTCCACAATGCGAGAATTGAGAAGGGATGCTATGGCCATGCTGATCGCCGTTATCGCAAAGTACACAGTAAACAGAGCCTCAACCTGAAACACATCAGCAAAGATCTGCTGTACCGATACGATGTAGCCGAACAAAGGGCCCAGTATCAGTGTCATGGCTACGCTGTAGCCGATAGAGTTGCGCGTAGTGACAACCACCTTGAACGCGGTTAGCACTCGGCCCATTGACAGGGGCAGCCGATGCTCTGGGCGCAGGGTCTCTGGCAATTTGGCCCAGGCATAGGCTGTTAGCCCCAGTGCAAACAGGGCCAGTCCGAGAAAGATCCAGTGCCAGCTGACAAACAGCATGATGCCTTGCCCAATCGCTGGTGCCAGTACTGGCACGGAAAGGAAGATCATGAATGCCAGTGACATGACTCTCGCCATCTGCCTACCGGAGTAGCAGTCCCTGACAATAGCCACGATAAGCACACGGGAGGCCGCGGATCCGGCTCCTTGCAGAAACCGGCTGGCTACAACACCGTCGAAGTTACTGACAAAGACGGTAACGATGCTGAAGAGCGCATAGACGGATACGCCAAACAACAGTACCGGACGTCGCCCATAACGATCTGACAAAGGCCCATAGAACAATTGAAAAATGCCGAACCCCAGAAAATAGGCAGTGATCACCCATTGCCGGTCATTGGGGTCAGCCACACCCAACTCTTCGCCAATGGCAGGTAGCGCTGGTAACATGGTGTCCACGGCCAGGCCGTTGAGCGCCATGAAGCCTGCCATTAGAGTTACAAACGCAGCAAAGCTTAATCCAGGATGGGGCGCTTCGGTGGTGTTATCGGTATTCATGATAAGGCTTGGGCTATAACGGCAATTCGACAGCGGGCAATCAACCCTCTTCACTCTACTCTGTCGAGTAACTGTTCTGACGCACAAGTGCTGATCCTGTTTTGATCAATGGCCAAAGTATCGAGACAGGAATTCAGACTAAGGTATTTATTCGTTCTCTTGTTCTCTTGTTCTCTTGTTCTCTTGTTCACTTGGGTGCTGGCATAGCGACTGCAAGAATGCTAGCAAGATATGCCTCATCTGTTGAATTAGGGCCATGTGTATGATGTTAAGAGGTGTGCAGGGGAAAAGCGAGCTAGGTCTTGTGGTTCAGCCTTATAAGAAAGCGCAATGCTTCGCCAGATTCCACGTTGTGACTTTCTTTGTCATTGGTCTTAATCGACTCATCTCCGTAGGCCAGTGCTGCGGGGACAACTAGCTCCCACATTTGGCCAGTATCCATATTCCTCAGAGCAGTACGCCAGCCACGGATAATTTCAGTTTCGTTGACGCTGATGCAATGTATAGTGAGGTCATATGTATGACGCTTGAAATCGTAGATAAACGATAGTTTGCAAAGCCAACAACCCTTCTAGTCCAATACTCATGCCACCAATGAGCCGCCAAGTTTCCTAGCAGTTGCATTCGTGACATCGGAGGAGGGCGAGCTTCCTGCAGCTCAGTAGACGAATGTGCTGCCTGAGTTACTACGAACCTAACATTTTGATTTGCCACACCCTCCAATGGGAACAAAGCTGGGGCTGGATTATTATTGGTGGTCAGAAGTAGACTAAAACGTTAATACGTCTTACATAAAATATGCGCAGCTAGAAATTATTACAGAACGTCTCTTTAAATCCATCCTGCCGCGTTGTGACACTAAAAAGTTCAGCAAAATCCGGTAGTGGAACTGTTTTGCCATTGAGCTCTACATCAGCCTGTTCGCGCAGCATGCGTAACTTCATTTCACGCGCGCGATCGAGCATATTCCAACGAATCTCTTTCATCATAGACGACTGGCCTGGAAGTTTCTGATCCAGCCCTACCACCGGTATGGTTTTAACATCAACTACTACATAAACGTGCCAATAATGACCATCGGTGAACATTGAGGCATCGTTTATGGAGAATTCAGGCTGGACTTCAACTGGAGGTCGAGGATGCCTGATTCGCCGCCAGGTCTTTGCAGTTTTGAGTTGTATTTCCAGACTGGAACCACCAGATTCAAGGTGGCGATTTGCAGTGTCGAAGTAGTCTTTCCCTTGTGTAGCTAGTTCATATACTTCCACTGCTTGTGCTTGCTTATCAAATGGCATGTGGTTCACTCTAACCAACTGACGATTAACAAGCTCTGGATCTTTGGCATCGATACGTCTCTGGTATTCGACACGTATTTCCTCATCGCTTACGTCAGGTGTCAGTAAGTTCAAGTGCTTTATCCGACGACTACGTAAAAACTCTACCTCTCCTTTAGCATTAAAACTTGGATCGATATCGTCTGGAAACTCTCTGGCTTTCGCAAGCCTATCATTTAAGCCCTCTACGTCTTCGTTTGACAATGCCAAGCCTAGGCGCTCGGTCTCTTGAACAGGCAGCATAAGACTGACAAGTTGTTCAAGCAAATAATTGGATTGAATATCGGGTAAGCAGATCTCTTTGTTACTATTATATTTTCGATCGTAATTTGTCGCCCAATGAGTGGGCACCTCAAATCCGTTCACAGTGAGCACACCATCGATGGCAGCTGACACAGTTGGGCTCACTAGCAATGCTGTGCTAACGGCAAGAGCGTTGATCGATCGAATTAATTGCGATTGTGGCATTGTTCCGGGCTATCCATTGTTGAACAATATTTACCCCAGAAGAAGTTATTTCTACAATGAGGGTCTGATCAGCTAGCAGTATAACTTCGATTGCGTCGCGTCTCCATGTTCTATCGCGGTCAGTCAGAACGTCTGCTCGATAATTCGAGTCGCCTGTTAACATCCCTTCGGCACGCGGCTCGGTATTGGGTACGTTCCGTAGTGATTGGTGAAATCAGCCCTAGCTTGTCGTGGGGGCAGACATTGATGTCGATAAACTCAACGAACAGAGGATATAGTTTGTAATGAAAAACCACCATCCAGTAGTATTGGTTCATGGCTTATTCGGAAACCTAAGCGCCCCTGAGATTCTTCACGCATTTGGTGAAACTGATGCTTACGCACCAGATTTGATTGGATACGGAGAGCGGAGCGAAGAAGATACAAAAAATATTACGCTCCACGATCAGTCCAAGCTCATTGCTGAATTTATCGCAGGCCTTGGCTCCAAGGTGAACTTGGTAGGACATTCGGTGGGAGGTGCCATCTCAGCACTCGTAGCACATGATCACAAAGAACTCGTTGCCTCATACACAAGTGTTGAAGGCAACTTCACTCTCAACGATGCGTTCTGGTCTGCACAAATTGCCGACAAGTCTGATGAGGAAGTTGCAGATATTGTACAAGGCTATTGCAATGATCCAGATGCATGGATGGAAGGCGCTGGAGTAACGTTGAATCCATACACGCGTCGGTTAGCCAGGGAGTGGTTGGCTAATCAACCGCCCACAACTATTAAGGCGCAAGCCAGAGCTGTTGTCGAAGAAACACAAAAGCCGGAATATCTTGGCAACATTCATAAACTGATGAAGTCAGAAATGCCCGTGAACCTCATTGCCGGCGCGAGGTCATCTGATGGGTGGGATACGCCAGAGTGGGCAAACCAGTTATGCACAACGCGTGTCAACATACCGTCCGTCGGGCATCTGATGATGGCAGAGTGTGCATCGACGTTCGCGGCCACTGTCTTGATGTGCGCCAGCTATGGCACCGACATCTAGCGTATGTAGATAACGCAGACCAATCAATCAATCAATCAACCGCAACGCAGTCTGGCGCAACGTCTTTGGCGAACAACCAAACCGATTGCTAAATGTGCGGCTAAAATGTGCGCCACTGACAAACCCACAGCGCCCGGCAATACTGGTTACGGTGTCATTGGTTTGTCTTAGCATCTCATGTGCCTTGAGTAATCGCAATTCCATATAGTGGCGGGCCGGACTTGTGTTCACATACTTCTGGAACATCCGCTCCATGGCACGGGTGGACATATTTAGATGAGCCGCCAGATCATCCCGGTGCAGGGTCTCGTCCAGATTGTTGCGCATTAGCTGTACAGCGCGTTGTAGCTTCTCGGAAGGTCTTCTGAAAGGTTGGCCACTGTGGTCTTGCGCAGGCTCTGGGGGTTGGCCGACATCGGCGCGCAGGATGTTTCTGATGGCGATTACCGTGGCGCTGTCTTGCACACGTTGTATCAATAACAACATCAGATCGAAGCTACTGTTCGGACCTGCAGCACTGAAACGGGCTCTATCAATAACGACTGCATCATTGCGCACCAACAACGTGGGGAAGTGTTGCTGCGCATAAGCATGGTTGTCGGGGTGCAGAGTACAGCTAAATCCATCCATGAGGCCAGCGTGTGCCAACGCGATGCTGCCGTTCCACAATCCACCGAGCCTGACGTCACGCTCGCTCGCTTTTTTGAGTAGCTCGCTCAATGCTGGCCGATGGCTTAAATCACAGCGATAACCTCCACAGACAATGATGTAATCGGTACTCGCGACGTCCACTGAGGGCAGTGGAGAGTCAGCCGTAATTTGAATGCCCAAATCGCTGGCAACCGACTGATCACCCAGGCTGGCTGTTTGAAAACTGTATTGCCGGGATTTCTGCACGAGATTGGCAGTAGTCAGGGCATCCGCAGCAGCGGTGAAAGCCAGCAGGGAGAAATTATCCTGCAGGACGAACGTTACATGTATCAGGTTACTCATGTGCTAATAATAACCTTAGCGGAGCGGTAAATCTGTCGTGAAAAGCTAAAATTGCCGCTTACAGGCAATAACTGTGCGTTTGTAGTCAGTAGCTCGTCGCTTCAAGGTTGCACAATGGCTACACCTACTCGTTCAGCACCCGGCATACCCCGTATGAGTCGTTTTTCCGGATTTGGTCTTATCAAGCAAGCTTACCGCCACCAGGAGCATTGGCAGCGGATGTGGCGCAATCCCAAGCCAAAAAAGCACTACGATATTGTTATCGTCGGCGGTGGAGGTCACGGTCTTGCCACCGCTTTCTACCTTGCCAAAATGCATGACAAGGTCAATATTGCTGTCATCGAGAAGGGCTGGATTGGAGGCGGCAATACAGGTCGTAATACGACTATTGTGCGCTCCAACTACCTGTGGGATGAAGCTGCTCATCTGTATGAACATGCCATGAAGCTATGGGAAGGTTTATCTCAGGAGCTGAACTACAACGTCATGTTCTCCCAGCGAGGTGTGCTGAATCTTGGCCACAATCTTCAGGATATGCGTGACATCGAACGTCGGGTAAACGCAAACCGGTTGAACGGTATTGATGGTGAAGTTCTCGACGCACAGCAATGCGCTCAAATCGTACCCATCATGGACTGCTCGGGTAGTACACGGTATCCCGTCCTGGGTGCTTCATGGCAACCGCGAGCGGGTGTTGCTCGGCATGATGCTGTGGCATGGGGATTTGCGCGGGGTGCTGACAGCTATGGCGTGGATATCATCCAGCAGACTGAAGTCACCGATATCGTTATTGAAGATGGTGCTGCGGTGGGCGTACAAACTGCTCAGCATGGCGTCATAAAGGCTGACCGTATTGGCTGTGTTACCGCCGGTAATTCTGGCGTGCTGGCAGGCTATGCAGGTTTTGAGCTTCCTATCGAATCGCATCCGCTGCAAGCGTATGTGTCTGAACCTATCAAACCGATTCTGGATACCGTTGTAATGTCCAATGCGGTACACGGGTATATGTCTCAATCAGACAAAGGTGATCTGGTGATCGGCGCTGGTATCGACGGCTATGTAGGCTACGGGCAGCGTGGTTCATTCCCGGTCATTGAACACACCATGCACGCCATTCTTGAGCTGTTTCCGCAAGTGTCGCGCGTGCACATGAATCGCCAGTGGGGCGGTATTGTAGATACCACCCCGGATGCTTGTCCCATCATCTCTAAGACGCCGGTGGAAAATCTCTTCTTTAATTGTGGATGGGGTACTGGAGGGTTTAAAGCGACTCCAGGGTCGGGTCATGTGTTTGCCGATCTGCTGGCCAAGGGCGAACCAAACGCTATCGCGAAACCCTTTAATTATTGGCGTTTCCGCGATGGTTCTCTCATTGACGAGCATGGTGCTGCGGGTGTTGCACACTAAGTTCAGCGTCTATCCAATAGCTCGCACTTAGACCGCACATCATCAAGCATTCTGCGATTCCCCTTATTTGAACGAACAACGTCGACGTCTACCAACATGTTCCTGATACATTGCCCCTACTGCGAAGAGCATCGCGAAGAAGAAGAGTTCCATGCCGCAGGGCAGGCGCACTTGCCTCGACCGCTAGATCCGGATTCCATGACTGATGAGCAATGGGGCGACTACCTGTTCTACCGCAAGAACACACGCGGTGAATATCGCGAGCTGTGGGTACATGCTGCAGGCTGTGGTAAGTACTTCAATGTTTCCAGAAACACCCAGACCTATGAAATCTACGCCACCTATAAGACCGGTGAAGTCCTTGAATCTACAAGCCAGATGAGCGTTGGGCCCACCGGTTCAGTACTCAATTACCGAACAGCCGATAAGGAGGGCAGCTAATGCTCTCGCAATCCCAGCTAAAGATTCAGCAGCGTAACCGCCTTGACAATGGTGGGCGTATAAATCGTGGTAAGCCAATAACCTTCTCGTTCGATGGCAGGCCCTTGATGGGATTTGAAGGGGACACCCTTGCATCAGCATTGCTGGCTAATGGTGTAGATGTTGTAGGGCGAAGCTTCAAGTACGGCAGGCCGCGCGGCATCATGACGGCAGGCGTTGAAGAACCCAACGCCGTGTTGCAAATCGGTTCAACCGAGGCAACGCAGATACCTAACATCAAGGCTACAGAACAAATGCTCTACAACGGGCTAGTGGCAAAGCCTGTTAACGGTTGGCCCAATGTGGATTTCGATGTCATGGGGCTTTTAGGGCGTGTGGGCGGTGATTTGATGACCCCCGGTTTCTACTATAAGACTTTCATGTGGCCAAAATCTCGATGGGAAACCTACGAGAAATTCATCCGTAAAGCGGCTGGACTAGGCAGCAGTCCGGCAGTGCCTGATGTTGATCGCTATGATCATATGAATCGTCACGCAGACGTGATGGTAGTGGGGGCTGGGCCTGCAGGTTTGATGGCAGCGTTGCGTGCTGCAAAGAGCGGCGCACGCGTGTTGATTGCCGACGAAGGTAGTGAGTTTGGTGGTTCTTTATTGTTCAGTAAAGAGACTATTGACGGAAAGCCTGCCATGCAGTGGGTTGCCGATGTGGTAGAGCAGTTAGGTGCAAACCCGCAGGTAACCATGCTGACACGAGCCACGGTGAACGGATATCACGATCATAATTTCCTGACTATCAGCGAACGTCGTACTGATCATTTAAACGACCGTGCTCCCAGTGGTCAGGCTCGCCAGCGTATGCACAAGGTGCGTGCAGGAAGTGTTGTGCTGGCAACTGGCGCGCACGAACGCCCGTTGGTATTTGCCAATAATGATTTGCCGGGTTGCATGGTCGCTTCCAGCATTTCGCATTATATAAATCGCTTTGCTGTTGTACCCGGTAACAAGCTTGTGGTAGTTACCAGCAACGACAGTGGTTATCAATGTGCGCTTGACTGGGCTGATGCCGGCCGTGAAGTTGTAGCTATTATCGACACTCGCGCCGCACCCGATGGCGTCGCAACTGAGCTTGCACTTGAGCGCGGTATCAAAGTCATGAAAGGTTCGGCACTAATAGAAGCTCGCGGTAAAAAACGCGTTCAAGGGGCTATTGTTGCGCCTATCAACACAAGCGCCACCTTTGTTACCGGTGACACTCAGCACCTGACGTGTGACACCATCGCCAGTAGTGGCGGTTGGAGTCCTGCGGTGCACTTGTCGTGTCACACGGGCAGTCGCCCCGTATGGTCTTCAGAGATCCTCGGTTTTGTTCCGGGTACGACCACTGAACAACGCTGGAGCGCTGGTGCAGTTAGTGGTCAGCAAAGCCTGAGCGATGTCCTAGCCGATGGTGTGAAAGCCGGCCAGGATGCGGCCAATGCCACTCACGCTTCAGGCAAAGCTGATATTGATGATTTGCCAGTACCCATAGCATCATCGGGTAATCAAACTCACTGCGATGCTATGCCTGTGTATCTGCTACCGCACACTAAACCGTGCAGTCGCTCGCCGAAGCAGTTTGTTGATATGCAAAACGATGTGACGGCTGCAGGTATCGAGATGACAACGCGCGAAGGCTTTGAGTCCATCGAGCATGTCAAACGCTACACAGCGCTGGGGTTTGGTACCGATCAGGGTAAAACCGGCAACATTAATGGTATGGCGATTGTAGCCAACGCCTTGGGCAAAACCATTGCGCAGACAGGCACCACGGTATTCCGACCAAACTACACACCCGTCAGTTTTGGCGTTGTTACAGGTGCGCATACCGGCCCATTATTCGACCCACAGCGATTCACACCCATGCACGAGTGGCATTTGGATCGAGGCGCTGAGTTTGAAAACGTCGGTCAGTGGAAGCGCCCGTGGTACTACCCCGTAGGTGATGAAACCATGGATCAGGCCATTGTTCGTGAACAGCTGGCTATGCGGCAGGGCGTGGGCGTATTGGATGCATCCACCCTGGGCAAAATTGATATTCAAGGTAAGGATGCTCGTGAGTTTCTTGCGCGCGTGTATACCAACGCCTGGGCAAAGTTGAAACCCGGGTTCTGCCGCTATGGTTTGATGTGCAGTGACGATGGCATGGTGATGGACGATGGAGTAACGGCATGTCTGGCAGAGAATCATTTCCACATGACTACCACTACAGGTGGTGCTGCTCGCGTGATGTCTTGGCTGGAAATCTATCACCAGACTGAATGGCCAGAGCTTGAGGTATTTTTCAACAGCGTCACCGATCACTGGGCGACGATGGCCATTGCTGGCCCCGATGCGCGCAAGCTGCTTGAAAAGCTGACCGATGCTGATGTCTCAGCAGACAGTCTGAAATTCATGCAGTGTACAGAGGCAACCGTTGCGGGCATCCCCGCCAGAATCTTCCGTATCTCTTTTACAGGAGACCTGTCGTTTGAAATAAACGTAGCTGCACACTATGGCTTGGCCGTATGGAAGGCCTTGTTTGAGGCGGGCGAAGAATTCAATCTCACGCCATACGGCACTGAAAGCATGCATGTACTGCGGGCTGAGAAGGGTTTTATCATTGTAGGGCAGGATACGGATGGATCAGTAACACCGCTTGATATAAACCACGGATGGGCTGTGGTGGATAGCAAGCCGTTCAGCTATCTGGGTAAGCGCGGTATGAAGCGCAACGACTTTTTACGTACCGATCGAAAACACTTGGTGGGGCTACGTACTGTTGATTCTCAAGCGGAGTTGCCTGAAGGCGCTCAGGCGGTCAGGGATCCGGCAGAGCCCATCCCAATGACGATGGTGGGGCACGTTACCTCCAGCTACTACAGCGCTTTTCTTAAGCGACGCATTGCCATGGGACTCATTAAGGATGGGCTAAACCGTATGGGAGAAACTGTGTTCTTCCCATTGCGAGACGGCAGTGTCATAGAAGCAGAAATCTGTTCTACCGTATTCCTTGATCCTGACAACCAGAGGCAAAAAGTATGAGTAATGATTCAATGGTTGCCGTTATGGATCAATGTGCGGATTTATCGGCAAGCGGCGCTGATGCTGGCATGCTGAGTTCCGGTCTTGCACATGCACAGCTTCCCCCTGCGGCCGGTACGTCGACCACAGACAGCGGTGTTCTGCTCACGGAAAAAGCTGTCACCGGCTTACTCATGCTGCGCGCAACCTCAAATGCTGATGCGCTTAGCACTGCGTTGAAATCATACTGTGGTATTGCCCTGAGCTCCCGATTACACAGTGACACTAACGGTGCGTACTGTGTGCGATGGATGTCGCCTGATGCCTGGGTGTTGTCATGCCCACTTGAAGAGGTATTTGCTATTGAGGGGGCTCTGCGTGACGCTATCCCCGGGCATATTGCCATCGTCAATATTTCAGGCGGGTACACCATCCTGGAGTTGTCCGGGACTCACGCTCGAAGCGTGTTGATGAAAAGCACAGGCTATGACGTGCATCCAGATCATCTGGGGCAGGGTAAGGTGGTTAACACCACGTTTGCCAAAGCGCAAGTGACACTGCGAGCAGTAGAGGTAGATGAGGCACAGGGGCGCTATGAGCTGTTGGTGCGTCGCAGCTTTACTGATTACCTATGGTTATGGCTGCAGCGTGCAGGGGCGGAGTATGGCTTACACGCCACGTCCGAGCCAAAGTAATTGCGCTGAAAAAAGCATGTGCGATGAACCACGTAGTGTCGCATCGCACATGAAAGGGTTTAGAAGCTTGGCTAATCTCATCTTAAAAAGCACCGATATGTGAGAGTAGACACCGCTCAGCGCTAAGTCTGAATAGATAGCCAACGATCTAATGATGTGTCAACTGAGCTTATGATGCATTCAGAGCGTCTGCAGGTTGGCGGCCCAGAGCCACACGTACTCGCTTGATGACGTCGGCAGGTGTGTAACTGTTGCCTCCACCGCGACCAAACAACACCAATGCACCGGCAAACAGGGCCAGCTCGCGCTTGAAGCCATTCAGGTTAGCGATGACAGACTTATCCAGACTTAGTTTTGTCATTATGAACCAGAGCATTATCAACATAATGACGACTGCAGCTTCTCGCACTTTTACACCCAGGACTAGAAGCACACCTACAACCAATAGAATCAATGTGGGTGTAGCGAAAGTCATGATGTTGCCGTAGGAACTAAAAAATGCTCCAATCAACAGCGGTAACGCCACTGAGAGGCGCAGTAACAGTCCTAGATTGTCCCAGCTAGCGTGACGTGTATCGTTTGCATTAACGACAAATAGCGAATCCACGCTGCGACGCCCCGAGCCAAGCTGATACAAGACAAACATCATGCCTGACAGCGCTATATCTCGAGCCTGCACAAACATGGCCGGCGATGTATAGGTTTTAACTGCCACCTCCACACCTGGTGTGGTAACAACCGGAAGAGAGAAAACGAACGTCCATAAAAGAAAAGCATAGATCAACGCCAGAGGCCTGACAATCAATCCTGCTATCAAAGCAATGCCAGAAAGAAGCTCGAACGAAGACAATACAGTCAGAAATCCCCAAGGCGTCAGGAACGAGCCTTCAGAAAACAGAAATGAAAGGAACACTTCATTGATATAACCTGAGGTTCCGACATAGCTGTCCACCATGGCTTGGGCGGCGACAGGGCTCAACAGCTGACTGAGCTTGCTATATCCGCCGATAACGAACAGCAATCCCATTCCCACTCTCAAAAAGAGCGCCGAATCAGGATTGTTAAATTCAGGAATAGGAAATTTGTCTCTTACTGCGGGTATTGATAGTTTCATGCCGATCTTATAGAGAAAGTGGAATATCTACTAACGAACGACAATCCAGAATGATTGCAGGTGTTCTACGATATATGTAAATCTGCAAACCTCAACTAGTGGGCCATGGCATAGAACAGCCCGGATTCGTTCCACAATTTAACGGCTACTCCGTTAACATTGTCAGTGGTGGTATTGATGGTCTGCACGCTCTTTGCTGATTGAGTCATGAACAGACTGACAGTGCGATTTGTTTCTAGGTTGAGAAATTTTATATGGGCGGCTAGCTCACCGTTGATCGTGCAATAACGAGCGCCGAGTACATTCAATTTTTCATCAAGATCAGAAGGCAGGGCCATTTGAAACTTTAGCTCAGACATCTGCGAGTTGATGTCGTTGATATTGTCAGCCTCGAATTCAAACTGAAGTTTGACGGAATGATTCATGGCAGCTTCGTTGACTGTTCGAAGCGCGCGTTCAGAACTGACACCCACACGGTGTGTACCTAATGTGATGGCCAGTAAAACCATTGCAGCAGCGGCATAATGGATGACGGGACTCTTGAGCAGCGGCCGCTTAGGTAGCCTGTTTGTCGTTCTCGCCCCGCTTGCTGTGATTGTATTCAGTACATTTTTGTCCAGTTGCAAGCTGTGATAATGTTCCTGCAGTCTGTCGTCAATTTCCTTCATGCGAATTGCCTCCCTTGTTGCTGCGGACTTACATTATCTTCATTCATTAGTGTTTTGAGTTTCGTTTTTGCGCGCAGAATAAGGCTCAGAACAGTGCCTCTGGGCCTGCCCGTCAGCGTTGCAATTTCTGCCGCTGTATACCCTTCTACCGCAGAAAGAAACAACGCTTCACGTTCGATATCGCGAAGCTGAGCCAATGCACTGTGCAGAATAGCGTCGGGTACTTCGGCCACATCCAGGTCGCCTTCAATGTCGCAGGCAGCGCGCCCGTTATCATCAACCGCTGCAAACTGTACCGTGTGTGAACGACGAAACTGATCGATATGAAGGTTTCGGATGCTGCAGAACAGCAGGGCTTTGTCAGGTATTGTTCCGTGCGATTTACTGACCCGTATCCAGGCATCATGCACCAGTGCCTGAGCTT
The DNA here is from genome assembly GCA_023301795.1 of Granulosicoccus sp. Taxonomy (GTDB): domain Bacteria; phylum Pseudomonadota; class Gammaproteobacteria; order Granulosicoccales; family Granulosicoccaceae; genus Granulosicoccus. The sequence goes on along the minus strand of JALZVU010000046.1, from coordinate 7,712 downwards.
CCCCTTGGTCGGTTTGCAAAGCGCAGGCGTACCGATACCCCGCCTGAATCAACGACTCAATGGTCTGTTTGGAGTGTTGAACGGGCAAAATTTGAACTAACGCTAAGTGGAGGGACAAGGCATGTCCATCCCATATAGACACTAACGAGCCGGAAGCCCTGATGATTGCGTTTGATGCGTGATTTGTAACAATCACGACCCTGGTCGGCAGATCTTAACGTGCTACCGATTGAATCTGAACCAAGCGACTACTACCCGCATGCTGGTATAGAGTCTCAATTGCACAGGGCGTGGGTTCTTTTATCGTGTACGGTTACCTGTCACGCTACACGAGGAACTGTTGACGCAGCTCTCAGGCCAGTACTGGGTGCCGACGATCAAACGCTACAGGGAACGTTCACACATAAGCGTGTAAGTTCCCTGCGCGGATAAAATGCCGCAAAGGTGTTTGAAGATTACCTTGCAGCCAAATCACAACTTGTACTACTTATCAAGTGACAGCGTGTCTTCTTCCTTGAACGCCAGCAATACCAGAGAGCCAGCAAAAACAGTAAAGGAAGGGAAGAACAGAACGTTGGTGCCTTCGGCAAATATGAGTCCGAGCGGATCTATAATTGAGCGCCATACCGCGATAAGCGTGATACCAGCCAGCGCGATGAGCACGGGGTAGGTAAAGCGGCGCATAAAGCCAACGATGATTGCTATTGCGACTATGCTTTGCAATACACCGAATGCCTGTAGTACCACGGGCTGCGAGAAAAGGTCGAGGTAGAACCCTTTTGATACAGCGGCAGCATGGCCGGTATTGATGATTTTATTAACGCCCCAGATTAATATCAGGAGACCGAGTGAGACCCGAAGGATCAGAAGAGAAGCGGCTTTCATGCTGGTATTTATTTTGAGTGAGGCACTGTAGACAGCCGCGACTCAAAAAGTTTCAAGAGCACATATTCATTTCTGTAGAGGCACAAATAACCAGGTGTATACCAGCGACACAATAATCTGTAGAGCGCCCATCCATGTCAGACAGGCGCTCCAGTTCAGTTAGAACTTATGCAGTTTCTTCGGCTTCCACCTCGATGCGCACCAGCAGATCCTTGGCATCAATCTGATCACCGGTTTTCACCAGTAGCTCGCCTACCACACCACCCACCTCGGCATAGATAGCAGTCTCCATCTTCATCGCCTCAAGAGATAACAGTACATCGCCTGTCTCGATCTTCTGACCGGCTTTGACGTTGACGGTGGAGACAACACCTGGCATCGGTGCACCGACCTCAGCTGCGTTGCCGGGCTCAGCTTTCGCACGAACAGCCGCTGCACTGGCACCGTGTAATCTATCTGGCACCGCAATGGAGCGGGGTTGGCCGTTGAGTTCAAAGAAAACCCGCTTCATGCCTTTGGTGTTGATGTCGCCCACAGCCAAACAGCGAATCACTAGTGTCTTGCCTTTTTCAATTTCGACAAAGACCTCATCGCTGGTCTTCATGCCATAGAAATACACCGACGTTGGCAGAGCACTGGTGGGGCCGTACAGGTCATGTGTGGCTGAAAAATCGGTAAAGACCTTGGGGTACATATTGAATGAAGCCACTTCCTGCTCGCTGACTTCACGACCCACCGTCTTGGCAAGCTCTGTTTTGATTGCAGGCAAGTCTGCCGGTGGCATCTCAGCGCTGGCACGTGTCGACAAACCAGCCTCGCCTTTAAGAACTTTGTTTCGAATACCATCAGGGAAACCACCCGGTGTCTGGCTAAGCTCACCGCGCATCATGGCTACTACCGACTCAGGGAACGAGATGTCCTTGTCCGGGTTTTCAACATCTGCGATGCTCAAGTCCTGACTGATCATCATGAGCGCCATGTCGCCAACTACTTTTGAGGATGGCGTAACTTTCACGATATCGCCGAACATCTGGTTGACATCGCTATAGGCTTTGGCCACTTCATGCCATCGAGAATCCAGCCCCATTGAACGGGCCTGTTCTTTCAGGTTAGTGAATTGACCGCCGGGCATCTCATGCAAATACACCTCAGACGCTGGACCTTTCAGATCGCTTTCGAACGCAGCGTACTGATTGCGCACCGCTTCCCAATAGAACGATATCTGTTCAATCGTCTCGCGACTAAGACCGGAGTCTCGTGGCGTACCGCGCATGGCAGCTACCAGAGAACCCAGGCACGGCTGTGAGGTAAGGCCAGACAAGGCGTCCATAGCACCATCAACAGCATCTACTCCCGCATCCACAGCAGCCAACGTGGTGGCCGCTGAAATTCCTGACGTGTCGTGAGTATGAAAGTGCGTTGGCAGGCTGATCTCGTTGCGCAGTTCTTTAAATAGGACACTTGCTGCAGCGGGTTTCATCAAGCCGCCCATATCTTTTATACACAGGATATGTGCGCCTGCTTTCTCAAGCTGTTTGGCCAGATCAATGTAGTACTTGAGGTTGTACTTGCTACGTGCCGGATCCAGCATGTCACCGGTATAGCAAATAGACGCTTCACACAGTTTGTCCTCTGCCAATATGGCGTCCATGGACACGCGCATGTTGTCCACCCAGTTAAAGCAATCAAACACGCGGAATAGATCAACGCCAGAATTGGCAGCTTGCTTGATAAAGTGGGTAACAACATTGTCCGGGTAGTTGGTATAGCCAACACCATTAGCGCCACGGATAAGCATCTGCAGCAAAATGTTAGGCACACGTTCGCGAATCATCTCCAGACGCTCCCATGGATCTTCCGTCAGAAAACGCATGCTGACATCGAAGGTGGCGCCGCCCCAGCATTCCAGTGACAACAGCTCAGGCAAACCTTTAGCGTAAGACTCACTGATATTGACAATGTCATTGGTTCGCATGCGGGTAGCCAGCAGTGACTGATGAGAGTCGCGCATGGTGGTATCGGTGACCAGCACATGCGGCGTGTCGCGTAGCCATTGACCAAACTTTGCAGGCCCTAATTCATCCAGGCGGTTTTTGGTGCCGGGTTGAATTTCACCTTCGAACCAAGGTGCAGTAGGCTTGAGTGAATCAATACGAGGAATAGGACGATCGCGTGTTTCAGGGTGGCCATTAACGGTGACGTCAGCGATGTAGGTGAGCAGTTTTGTAGCCCTGTCTTGACGCTGTACCTGTTCGAACAATGCAGGTGTGGTGTCGATAAACTGTGTGGTATAGCTATTGTCTTTAAAACTCTCGTGACCAATGATATTTTCAAGGAAGGTCAGGTTAGTAGCCACGCCGCGGATTCGGAATTCGCGCAGTGCGCGATCCATGCGTTTGATGACTTCCTCGGAAGAAGGTGCCCAGGCCGTTACTTTTTCAAGCAAGGGATCGTAAAACGGGTTGATAACAGCGCCAGAGTAGGCCGTGCCCCCATCCAGACGAATACCAAAGCCTGAAGCACCACGATAGGCGGTGATGCGGCCATAGTCTGGTACAAAGTTGTGCTCGGGATCTTCTGTAGTAATTCGGCATTGCATGGCATGCCCGTTCAGATGGATATCTTTTTGCAACGGTACGCCTGATTCAGGTGTTCCGATGGCATGGCCTTCCACCAGGTGTATCTGTGCCTTGATGATGTCGATACCAGTGACCTCTTCGGTCACCGTATGCTCGACCTGCACGCGCGGGTTTACCTCAATAAAGTAGAACGACCCGGTGTCCATATCCATGAGGAACTCAACGGTGCCGGCGCCCAGGTAGCTCGTGGTATTGGCAATTTTCAGAGCATAGCCACTCAGCTCTTCACGTTGAGCTGCGCTTAGATAAGGTGCTGGTGCACGTTCCACCACTTTCTGGTTACGTCGCTGTACCGTACAGTCACGCTCAAACAGATGAACCGCGTTGCCGTGGGCATCACCCAGAATCTGTGCTTCGACGTGGCGAGCACGCTCAACCAGTTTTTCCAGATAGATTTCATCTTTGCCAAACGCTGCCGCTGCCTCTCGGCGTGCCTCGTTAGCCTGATTGTCTAGATCCTCTTCGCTGCGGATGGTGCGCATACCGCGACCACCGCCACCCCAGGAGGCCTTGAGCATGATGGGATAGCCAATTTCTGCTGCCATCTTTTTGATAGTGGGCAGATCTTCGGGAAGGGGCTCTGTGGCTGGTACGACTGGCACACCTGCCTCAATGGCCAGGTTACGTGCTGCCACCTTGTTGCCGAGTCGGCGCATTGTGTCGGCTTTAGGGCCGATGAAAATGATTCCGGCTGCATCACAGGCGTCAACAAACTCAGGGCTTTCAGAGAGCAGACCGTAGCCAGGGTGTATGGCATCGGCACCTGAGAGTTTCGCTACCCGCAAGACTTCTTCTATAGAGAGATAGGACTCGATGGGCCCCATGTCTTCTTCAAGATGAGGGCCGGCCCCTACCTGATAGGCTTCGTCAGCCTTGAATCTGTGTAGTGCCAGTTTGTCTTCTTGCGCCCAAATGGCAACTGTTTTGATGTCCAGTTCATTGGCTGCCCGAAAAATACGGATGGCAATTTCGGAGCGATTAGCTACAAGAATTTTCTTAATCGACAAGGCTTATGTCTCCTGACAGTGGCTAAGCCGCTGATTCTACGCGCTAAAAGCCTTAACGTCAGGACTCACCTTTTTATGCTTTGTATCACTGAAGTGTTGTCATTGAGCAGACTGGCCAATATCGAAGCGAAACCGCACGGTAACGTTGAATCCGACGTATTCCTCAGTACTTTGGCTATCCATGCCAATGTCATATGCCTGACGGTCAATATCGAATTCACCACGGGCAACTTGCTTACCGTCGTCTTCAGTGGATAGCGTCATGGGGAAGCTGACCGCCTGTGTGGTCGATTTGATGGTGAGCTCGCCCTCAACTTGCAAGGTCGCATCATCGATGCCCGTGATAGAGGTTGATTCAAAGCGTGCTTCAGGGAAGCCCTCTACATCGAACCAGTCGGAGTCTGGTAACGAGCCTGCCACTTGCGAATTGTCGCTGGTAAGCGAGGCTGTGGTGACCAGTGCCACGATAGAACTGTTGGCAGGCGTGCTGGTGTCGATGGTGGCCGTGACGCTCGTTTCGGTAAATGCTCCGGGGGTAGCGTCACCTGTGACATCAGCAATGAAGCTGACTTCGCTATCGCCAGCCGCCAACAGAGCGCTCTGATTGTCTGCATTTGCGTACATGACCAAGGCGCCCGTCAGTGCTGCAATACCGGCAGTTAGCGCTGTAATTTTTACTTTGAACGGCTTTGATGCCCAATTAGGGAGCATGCGTACCAAGATGGTGTCTTTGTCGATAAGGTGGTGTTTGAGTGCTGCGCCTATGTGAGCGAGCAGGATAAGAATGAGTAGATTTCCAGCCAGCTCGTGATACTCATGAAAGTTTTCGGCTATCTCTGCCTTGTTGGGCAGGTCACTGAACGGTGGCAGATGAGGAATAGTGACGACATTGAACAGTATGGTATCGATGTTCAAAGGCGAGGCTGATGACATAATCCACCCCGTGACAGGAATGGCAAACATCAGAACGTAGAGCAGGGTGTGTGCGATACCGGCTACGCGTTGTTGCCAGTTGGGGATAGACGCAGGCTCTGGCGGTGGGCGATGTGTGAAGCGCCAGGCTAATCTGAGCACTGACAAGAACAGCACCGTAAGGCCAAAACTCTTGTGCCACTGCGTTAGCTCGAAGCGTACAACGTCAGCTTCGTCGAGGCTGGTCATGTACTTGCCGATAGCAAGCAGACCAATAATAAAAATGGCGATGAGCCAGTGAAAAATCACTGCCACATCGCCATATCGTTCTGTTGGGGTTTTCGTCATTTGCTGATGTTACAACAATAACGCGAACCGCAGACAGCGTTTTACTCTGCTACTTTCAACATCTCTACAGTGATGTTAATAGCCACTTCATCACTGACAAAAGGAACCGCTGTGTCAAAGCCAAACTCGGAGCGAAGTACTTCACCTGATGCATCCAGACCAATGATGGGATCGCCACTCATAGGGTGGTTTTTTGCAGCATTGATGTTGACACCCATCGTCACAGGTACTGCTGTGCCTTTGATTGTCAGGTCGCCCATGACGTTGTATGCGCCTTCGCCAGCAGCTTCAATGCTGTTGGATTGGAAGGTGATCTCAGGGTGATTTGCAACGTCGAAGAATTTCTCACCGACCAGGTGCTCTTTCCATATTTCAGATCCTGTCAGGATGCTGGAAGGATCGATGGAAACCGTTAGCGTTGATTTGGTGGGATCTGCAACATCTAGATCCAGATCTACCGTGAAATCGTCAAAGCTGAGCGTAGGGTTAGACAGGCCGAGGTGGTTGTAGGAGAAGTTGAGGTAGGCGTGCACATCATCGGATACGTACGCACCAGCGGGTACTTCCGAAAAATCGGCTGCGTGGGCAACTGACAGTAAGCTACCAGCCAATATGGTGCCGAGTAAGAGGGTGCGAGGAGCTGTAGAGTGCATCATAGTGGTGGAGTACCGTAATTGCGTAATTGAGTGAACCGTCATTGTACGTGGACAACGCTAGAACTTAACCACCTACGATGTTAAGCCGTTATCCATGTGCCTGCGCCTTTGAGTACTTTCACGCGAAAGGTTCCTTCTGCTGGCCAATTATTGCAAATCAGCAATCGTCAGTGTGACGCCGATTAAGTGGACTCCTCAATCCATAAATCAGAATACTGAACGCCTAGATGTGTCGCCAGCCGTTGGGCCAACGCAGGGTCCATTTCGCTAAGTCCAGCCTCCAGGGCGAGTATCATCTGAGAGGTTACGCCACACTGTTGGGCAAGGTCTTCTGCCGAGATTTCAGCAAGGATTCTCAGATCTGCAAGCCTTTGTCCCTGGGTGATGGGAGCACTCAGGTCCCGACCGTCCTTTTTATAGCGCGCCAAGTCCTCTGGGTTGCTTGTCATATCCCAGTCGTCGTCCGTAAAGTCCATTACCTTTCCCTTGGATCTTATCGCTGTCAGTGAAGTGAATTTTCTGGTGCCTCTCTAAGCAAGATTAGCGGCAGAATGTATGCACAAACGTAAATTTTCTGTACGAAATGGGCTTCGACATCGGAAACCTTCAAAAAAAGTGTTAACAATTGTGTTGCTGCGTTGTTGGCTAAACTTTTGGGTCTTCCAACGCGCAGAATAAATTATGTGACGCGCCTTCCAATGTGCTGAAGTAGGAACTCGCTGTGGGTTGCAGCATGCGGATTCCTTTAGTATTAACGGAATCAAAAGGGAATTCTGAATGAAAACACCAGCAATTATTTTAGCCGTCCTGTCTACCTCCCTGGCAGCTTGTGGCGGTGGAGGCTCTAATGGGGTGTTAGGGGGGCTGGGAGGTACAACTGGTGGCGGTGAGATTGTTCCAGATATTGTCGATGTAACCGAGGGCAATAGTTCGCAGCTGGGTGAGCTGGTGGAGCTTTTGGGCCCCATCAATATTGAGTATGGCTTTGCTGCATCAGCGGCGGTATTCAGTGCCGATCTGCGGTTCTCACTGGCTGACATCGCTCTGGGCGTTGAAACGCCAATTCTTGTTGTCAGAGATGCCCAGACTAGTGTGCGCCTAAGCCCTGATGCTGAGCCAGTACTGGGCGATGAAGTCCAGTTCAGCTGCAGCTACGCCAGTGAGACAGACATATTTGCCTGCGTTCTGGATGCAGAGGGCCCCGGCGAGACCTTGTTAAATTTTAGCCGAGTGGTTGATGGAGTGGCTACGGGCACATTTTCGGT
>JALZVU010000045.1 GCA_023301795.1 Granulosicoccus sp. | reverse complement strand
ATGCGCAGCGACTTGGTCAGCCGAGCTTGGCAATAACCACTGCGCGCAGTGGTCGTGGATACCCTTCAATCGTTTTTGACGAATCGTCAGGATCCAGCGCTTGCGCCAGGGAATGCGATGTCATCCAGGGTGTTGATCGTTGTTCGCGTCGGCTGGTCGTTGTGATGTCAGCCACCACGGGGGATATAAATCCAGCTTCACTGATCCACTGGCACAAACGCGCAACGGTCGGTAGCTCGTAGATGTTGCGCATATTGGCGTAGCGGTCCTCGATGAGCAGTGAATCGTTTGTCTCACCAGGCATCACTAGGGTCTCAAGTACCAGTTCGCCGTCCACGCTCATCGCCATCGCCAGTTCCCGTAGGTGCAGGTGAGGGTCGCGACGATGGTAGAGAACGCCCATCGACAAGACAGTGTCAAATACCTGCATAGTGGTGGGCAAAGCCTCCATAGGCAGTGGTATGAGCTGTACGCAGGGGTCCTGAATAAAGTGTTGAGCGGCTTCAAACTGTTTGACGTAGAGAAGGCTGGGATCAATACCCAGAACAGTGCTTGCACCTGCTTCGCGAATGCGCCACATGTGATAACCGCTACCGCAACCGACATCCAGCACGGTACGCCCCGTGAGCGGGCTCAGGTGTTCTGCCAAGCGCTCCCATTTCCAATCTGAACGCCACTCGGTATCGATGAATGTCGAGCCGAAGCTGAAGGGGCCTTTTCGCCATGGCATCAGGGCTTCAAGTGCTGAGCGTAGTGCCTTGGATCGTTCGTCGTCGCAGGAATAGTTGATGCTTACAGAGCCGTCATTAATGCTAAAGGCACAGGCTGGTGTGGGTGGCAATTGGTGTACGGCAGCTTCCCAGCCTGGCAAATGCCCATGCTTTAAGGCATGGCCACGTTCATTGACAGCACTAGCCAATGCCTGCGAGTAGGGCGCCAGCGGTGTGTCTTGCATTGCATTGATGAATACTTCGCTGTTAAAGGTATAGGTAGACAATGATTATTCAGGCTTTTATAGCAATGAGTGAAGCGAAGTTAAAACACTGAAACCAGACGCTGGCGTGCGAGAACCCGGCATTCATAAGACGTTCGTGGTGTGTTGTTAATGTGTCAGGTACCAGCACATTTTCCAGAGCCGTGCGTTTCTGACTAATCTCCAGATCGGAATATCCATTGGCACTTTTGAAGGCGTGATACATATCAATGTGCAGTTCATTAAGCACACTGTTGTCAAAGCACACCTTCTCACTGAGTATGAGGACCCCGCCGGGTTGTAAGGCGTTGGCAATTTTTTTCATCAGTGCTTCTCGCGCAGTCACATCGACAAATTGCAGGGTAAAGTTCATGGCCACCACAGAGGCGTTTTGAAGCGGATGCGCTTCTAAATCTGCTTCGTGGATATGAATGGGCGTCGAATGGGGTGAGGCAGTGTTGTGTTGATGTACCGTGCTTTGATCGGCTGCGGACTCTTTAATCAACCGTCGAGATGCTTCCACCATGGCAGCTGAATTATCAATACCATGAATCTCACACCCTTGAGTCATTGACGGCTCACAACTCATCAGCGCATCGCGCATCGACAGTGCCGTGGCTCCAAGAGACGATCCCAGATCGTAGAGGTGTGTCTGTGGCTGAACATACCGGCTTGCCAGCAGGGCCGATTGGGTGATAATGGACTCGTAGCCAGGCACTGATCGCTTTAACATGTCCGGGAAGACATCGACGACTGACTGATTGAATTTAAAGCGTTCGATATCACCCAGTGGGCTTGAGAACAAGGAGTCTTTGATGTTCATGCGCGGTATTATCCCACGCCTGCCCGCAAGCTTTGTCCCTATTTTTGTATGAACAGCCATTCTGCAGCGTCTGAGTTCTGGTCTGGCGCCCGTGACACCATCCCGGTGATCGTTGGCGCCATTCCTTTTGGCATTATCTTTGGCGCACTGGCCATGAACGCGGGTTTGTCGGTGGTGGCAACCATGGGGCTTAGTCTTATTGTTTTTGCGGGATCGTCGCAGTTTGTTGCTGCAGGGCTCGTGGCTCAGGGTGCGGGAATTGTGGTTATCATTTTCACCACTTTCATTGTCAATCTTCGGCACGCTTTGTATTCGGCATCCCTTGGGCCCTACCTGTCGGGCAAATCGCAACGCTGGTTGATGCCGTTGGCGTTCTGGTTAACCGATGAGACCTATGCAGTGGTGGTGCAGCGCTATGCACGAGATGACGGTTCAGCCAACAAGCATTGGTATCATTTGGGGTCATCGGTTGCGATGTATTCAAACTGGCAGTTGTGTACCGTTATTGGCATTGTCGCGGGCACACAATTGAAGGGCATGGCGGATTGGGGGTTGGAATTTGCCATGGTGGTAACGTTTATCGGCATTGTGGTGCCTTTACTTCGTAGCCTGCCGCTGGTGCTGTGCGCGGTGGTAGCCGGCGGGGTGTCTGTGTTTTTGCGAGACTGGCCTAATCAAAGCGGTTTGTTGGTGGGTTCTGTTGTAGGTATTGGCATTGCGATGCTGCTCGACAATGGATCAGCAAAAAGGTCAGTAAAAGAACCCGCAAAAGGCGCACCGTCGTGAGCTACTGGCAAGAAGCCTTGCTAATCCTCGGCATGATGGCGGTCACGTTCGGTGTTCGCTATCCGGTTCTGGCGCTCAGTGGTCGTGTGCGTCTGCCGACTTGGCTGGTCCGCGCATTAGGCTATGTGCCTGTTGCAGTGCTCAGTGCTATCGCTGTGCCCATCATGCTGGCGCCGCAGGGCAGCATAGCGCTGACTATGGCTAACGAATATCTGGTAGCCGGAATAGTGGCCATCGTGTTCGTGGCTTTCACACGGCACTTGTTATGGACGATTGTTCTGGGTATGGCTGTGTTTCTGGCGCTACGATTTTTAACGTAGCGCCAGAGCTTTTTGATCGTCGCACTCGTCAGAGCACGTGATTAACCGACGCGATCGCCCAAGGTGTCATACAAGGTGCTCATCAACTCTTCTGTAGTTGCCCAGTCGATACACGCATCAGTGATTGAAACGCCATAAGCCAGATCAGCAGGGTTTTTGAGTGATTGGTTGCCAGCGTGCAGATGTGATTCGAGCATGATGCCAATGATGGAGTCGTTACCCTCGGCAAGTTGTCCGGCAACGTTCCTGGCAACCAGTGCCTGACGCTTATGGTCTTTGTTGGCATTGGCATGCGAGCAATCAATCATGATGCGCTTTGGAAGTTTTGCAGCTTCCATGGCTTCTTCGGCTAGTGCAACATTGACCGAGTCGTAGTTGGGGCCTTTGCCACCGCGCAGGATGATGTGTCCGTAGGCATTGCCACGCGTTTTCAAGACAGTTGCCTGGCCTTTGCCATCAATGCCAAGAAAACTGTGCGGGTTCGCAGCCGATTGCATCGCGTTTATGGCCACACCCAGACCACCATCGGTACCGTTCTTAAAACCGACAGCCGTGGATAGTCCACTGGACATCTCACGGTGGGTTTGTGATTCGGTAGTACGTGCACCAATGGCTGACCACGTAAACAAATCCGACAGATACTGTGGACTGATAGGGTCGAGTGCTTCGGTGCCTGTGGGCATGCCCAGTTCAGCAAGCCAGGCAAGCAGTTCACGGGCTTTTGACAAGCCGGTTTCGATATCAAAGCTATCATCCAGATGAGGATCGTTGATCAGGCCTTTCCAGCCCACAGTGGTGCGGGGTTTTTCAAAATACACCCGCATGACCAGTTCAATTCGATCGGCTACCTGCTCACGCAGTGCCATTAACTTCGTCGCATATTCTTTGGCAGCCGTCACATCATGGATGGAGCAGGGCCCCACAATGGCCAACAGGCGTTTGTCATGACCATCGAGGATGGCCTCTACATTTGCGCGTCCGGTTTCCACTGTTTGTGTGGCTGTTTCAGAACGCGGGTGACGTTGCCGAAGCTGGTCAGGAGATATCAGGGTCTGCTCGCTCAGAATATTGGTGTTGGATAGCGGGCGATTTAGCTGAGGTACAGCGGATGAATGACTCATTGCAGAAGTTGCGCTTATGCGGCTTTAACTAAAACGGGCCACAAAGGTACACTGGTACACGCTAAATGTCTAAACGACTTTGTCTGTTGCACCGATAGTCCCTGCGACCGGCGCACGGTGCTGGTTGGCGTCTGCTGCTTTTCTCTTTTCTATTATGGACATGGCATTGCGCAATGCATGGGCAACTTTCTTATAGTGTTGCTCTATGCGATGCCTTTCCGCTCGCTCTCTGCGGGCTATTTTTATAGCTTGCTTCTGGGAAACTCTGGCATCGCGCATGATTTTAATGGCATCACGGGTGAGCGTGCGAGTCTCTTCGTGAGCTTGTCGTTCAGAGCTGATAGCAGCTTGCTGCGCGACTACCAGTTTCTGCAGCCGCCCCCTGTCTTTGCGTAACGTCAACACAAGTTCTGTAATCTGAGG
>JALZVU010000044.1 GCA_023301795.1 Granulosicoccus sp. | reverse complement strand
GCAACGCCAACCGATATCATCGGCGTTGATCCGTTGTTGGGTGATCCTGAGTTGCTCGACAATAAAATTGTTATCGCCGTTAATCCTGATAGTCCTGTCATTAATGCGGGTAGTAGCGCGTCCAGCGGCGAATTGTCTATTGACGGTGTAAGAAATATCGGCAACACGCCAGACATCGGTGGTGGTGTCAGTAATCAAGACGCTGCACTAACATTCTGGAGTGCAGACAGCGGTGCCATCTACCGTTCAGATTCGGAGCATTCGGTTAATCAGAAAATAATTGACTGGGATTCAGCGCCACTGGATTTGCAGGTCGATGCGCAGGGGCACCGAATCTACTGGCTTGATTCAGGCAATCACGCGATTTACAGTGCAAACCTTGATGGTAGCGATATACAGGAAGAGCGATTGGTTAATGAAGATGCCGTGGCCTTTGCTATAGATCGTGATGATGGGCGCTACTTTGTCGCGGTGCAGGGGTCCATGCCACAACTGTTGCAATACGCTGACAGTGATGTTTACTCTACTGATATTCAAGAACGGCAAGGTACCCAGATACGCTTACTGAGTGATGCACCCACGGATATTGATCTGGATGCTGATAGCGACACGATTTACTGGACTTCTCAGACAGGCCTGGATGGGGCAGTTCTGTCGTCGCAGACTGCAGGGTCTGGAGTGGGGGGCTCGAATTCGTCTGTCAATACGCTGGTTGTTAACAGCAGTTCGGAGATTGAGAATCCGTATGCGCTCGTTGTGGATGATGCTAACAATATCGTGTATTGGTCTGTCCCAGACAGAAGCTCGGTTTTCCAATACGATCCGCAACCGCAACAAGGCACCCTGTTTCTGGGTGAACAGACACCGTTGGCGGTGGGTTTTAATCCACTCAATAACAGCGTGATAACCAGCGATGGATCTGCACACGTGCGCTGGGTTGATGCACAGAGCAATGTCAGTGGACCTCAGATCGATCTGCCTGAAGTCGCAACGCATGTTGCAGTGGGTGTTGTCTTATCAGACGAGCAGAGCTCGGCAAGCGGTGCATTTTCTGATACTACGTTCAATGCAATAACACAGTTGACAGTATTCGAAGGTGGGCCAGTAAGTCTGGATGACGAGGTGTTGGGTGTGGCGGATGCCGATACTGCAGCTGGCGATGTGGTGTTTACAGTGGTAACAGTTGTTGGTGGTGAAATCCTTATCAATGGAGTTGTTCAGCCGACATTCACGCTTGGCGATCTGCAAACGCCAGACAGAGTCCAGTTTAGCCATGCAGGTGCAGAACCATCCACCGATGCGTTTGTCGAGCTGACGGTGAGTGATGGGCAGATGACGCCAGCTGCGCTGCGCATTGATTTTCAGGTAACGCCTGTGAACGACAATGCACCGGTTGCTCAAGATCACAGTGCATCAACCCGTCACGGGGATTCATTGAGCGCCCTTGACGGTTCTGAAACATCGCTGCTATTGAATATGTCAGATGCCGACGAGCAGCCTGGACAAACGTTCAGTGTCGTTATTGTTGAAGAACCTGCCGGAACAGTAGAGGTTGATCCGGTAACTGGCACGTTTGTTTATACGCCTCCTGCCTCCGATAACGTGGGTGTTGATGCAAGCGACTCATTCACTTACCAGATACGTGACAATGCTGGGAATCTATCGAATGTTGCAACGGTAGACATTACGATTACCGCTCTTCTACCACCTGTTGTTAATGGGAATGGGTTGCCAGACATTGCGCTGGATGAGCGTGATGACTTCAGTACAACTCTTGCACAGTCTTTGTTCAGCAGTCCAGAGGGTGCTGTACCGCTGAGCTTCGCCGTGACTGGCGCATCAGGTACTGCCTTGCCGGGGTGGTTAAGCTTTGATACTACAACTCGAATTCTATCCGGCACTCCGGGGGATTCTGATACCGGCCTTGCGCAGATTGAGATTGTTGCTACAGATTCCAACGGGCTGGAATCGGCTGCTCTTGGTGTTCAGATAGACGTACAGAATATCAACCAACAGCCTGTTATCAACAGTGTGTCAACCATGTCCGTTTCGGAGAATCTACCCGGAGGGGCGGTTGGTACGGTGAATGCCACCGATGCGGACGCTGGCGATACGTTGGAATTTACGGCATCTGGTGATAGCCGATTTGAAATGAATGGCAATGAGCTAAGACTGGTCGAAGGGGAAGCACTTGATTTTGAACAGGAGATTTTACCGCTTAGCGTTGTTATAACAGCGAGTGATGGTAATGGTGGTGAGGCATCACAATCTGTGACCGTCAACATTGTTAACGAAAACGATGCACCGGTACTACTGAGTCAATTACCTGGTCAGATTTTGTCGACAACAAGTAGTGTTGTCGTTGGCACGGATAGGTTTGATGATCAGGATAACGACCCGCTGGTGTATTCGCTGAACACCGTAAGTGGAGAACCTCTGCCTGCCTGGATTGTTTTTGACCCGCTAAACACACGGTTGAGTTTGGGGGAGACACCTGCTTCTGAACGTACAGATGAGCTGATACTAACGGTTAGCGATGAGCGAGGTGGTTCGGCGCAAACGCAGTTTGAGGTGCGTTTTATTCCAGATCCGGTAGACCCTGTGTTTACTGCTAACCCACAGTTCAGTGTGGCTGAAGGTGGCACTGTGGTATTGGATAACTCGGTGCTGGGTGTGACGGATAACGATACAGATGCAGTCTCTGTCGTTTTTACACAGACCGATATCACCGGAGGCCAGATTCAAATAGCGGGCAATGTAGTGAACACCTTTACGCTTAGTGATGTGCAGGCGCCAAGTGGAGTTGAATTCGTTCATGCGGGGGGTGAGCCATCGACGGATGCTTATGTCGAGCTGATGATTGATGATGATCAATTGACACCAGAGCCTGTGCGTATTGATTTTCTAGTGCTGCCTGTTAATGATAATGCACCGCTTGCACAAGATCATTTGGCAAGTACCCGTCATGGTGCTTCAGTGACAACCCTTGCCGGTGGCACAGAGTCCTTATTGTTCAATATGTTGGACAGTGACGAGCAGCCAGGACAGAGCTTCACTGTTGAGATCGTCGACGAACCTGCTGGTGTGTTATCGGTTGACAATGCCAGCGGTACGTTTGAATACACACCTCCGGCAAGCGTAAACGTTGGTGTTGAATCCAGCGATAGATTCAGCTATCAGATACGTGACGATGCAGGAAATCTATCGAATGTTGCCGTGGTAGACATCACCATTGCCGCTCTTCAAGCGCCTGTTATTGTCGACGCGGGTGGCTTGTCGGATGTTGTTATCTCAGAACTTGATGTGTACAGCGCCTCACTGTCAGATTCGTTGTTCAGCAGTCCCGAAGGGGCTGGGCCACTAAGCCTGTCTGTCACCGGTACAGATGGTTTACCACTACCTGCATGGCTTAGCTACGATCCGCTAACCAACATTCTGTCAGGGATTCCAAGCGATGCTGATGTTGGCATTGTGGGGGTTGAGCTTATTGCGACAGACACCAACGCCCTTACTTCAGCCCCTTTGGGTTTTCAGATAAATGTACAGAATATCAATCAGCAGCCTGTCATCGCACCTGAACCTGAGGTTGTCGTACCTGAGCCAGTAGAGCCAGAGATCAGTGCAGCTGAGCCTGTCAGTCCTGTCAGCAATCCGTTCGAGCGCTTTTTTGAATCCGAATTCGACAGTATTAATCGGGGTGTTATACAGTCCAGCACTTCGGAGCCTGAACCAGCAGTATCTGATAACGGCGTGTCTTTCGTCGTTCAGGAAAGCACATCAGAGGACTCCAGTGAACCCTTGGCGTCTGTTTCAGTTTATTCACTCAACAGGCTGTTCGGCAGTGCCGAATTTGCTGAGTCTGACAGCGACAATGCTGATGCCCGGCGGAACTCTGTGCTGCGTGACAACGTGCTCTCGGAATTTCTGGCTACACAGCGGGGCACCGAGAGAATGACGCCAGCTGACGTACTGCGTATTAACGTGTTTGATGACACAGTCAATCTCGCGGCGCTATTTTCCACAGCTGTTTTCGAAGATCCTGAACAGTACGCCACACTGGCGAACGAATTTAACAAACAACAGGACGCTACCGAGTCTCAGATAGCGGCATCGCGAATCGTTGTGGGTTCATCGGTGACCGTCACTTCAGGATTGTCAGTGGGTTACATCCTGTACCTGCTTCGCGGCGGCGCAATCATGAGCAGTATGCTGACCTCCTTGCCGGCGTGGCGATTCGTAGATCCTCTGCCTATACTGAGCACACTGAACGATACGACGAACAATGACGAAGAATCCCTGCAGTCTATAGTGACTGACACCACTGAAAAAATAGTGTCCAAGTCGTCGTGAAAAAGAGGGTGGTGTATTTATGGGCGGCACCCCTGTTGTCGTTAACTCTTTATCGACACGTACGTACCAGGTGCATCTTCAATAACGTCCAGCTTGCCGGAGCCTGGGATACGCTTGTTGACTTTCTTGCCTGATTTTTTGGATAGCCACTTGTCCCAATCATTCCACCAGGAACCCTCGTGCTCTTCAGCACCGTCCATCCACTCGTCCAGGTCTTTGGGTTGTTTTTCGTTGATCCAATGATTGTATTTTCCAGCCGCTGGTGGGTTAATAACACCAGCGATATGCCCAGATCCTGCCAGCATGAATCTTACGGGGCCACTGTACAAACCCGTTGATTTGAACACTGAAGGATAGGGTGCGATATGGTCATCTTTCGCCGCCTGTAAGTAGATGGGGATTTTTACTTTCGACAAGTCAATGGGTACACCTTTGAGCGTTATGCCGCCTGGCTTTGACAGGTTGTTATTGATATACATCTCGCGCAAGTAGAATAAATGCGTCTCACGAGGCATACGTGTTGAATCGGCATTCCAGTAAAGCAGATCGAATTTCAGAGGATCTTTGCCAAGTAAATAGTTATCAACGTAAAACGACCAAATCAAATCGTTGGAGCGCAACATGTTAAACGTTGTCGCCATGGATTTGCCTTCCAGATAGCCCTTGTCCTCCATCATGCGTTCAAGATTATCTACCTGAGCTTCATCAGTGAACAGCTTTAGGTCCCCGGCTTCTGAAAAATCTGCTTGAGATGCAAAGAATGTTGCCGCTTTGATTCGGTTGTCGCCAATTGATGCCATATACCCTAGCGTGGCACTGAGCAAAGTACCGCCAATGCAATACCCGATCATTGAAACCTCGGACACACCCGTAGCATCTTCGACCACATCCAGCACATTCAAAATGCCTTCTTGCATGTAGTCCTCAAAGGTTTTGGCACCCAGCGCTGAATCAGGGTTGACCCACGAGATAACAAATACGGTGTATCCCTGAGCCACTGCCCACGCGATGAAAGAGTTCTTGGGTTGCAAATCGAGGATGTAATATTTGTTGATCCAAGGTGGCGCGATAACCAGCGGCCGCTCGTATACCTTTGCTGTCGTGGGTTCGTACTGAATCAGCTGAAGAAGCTCATTCTGAAACACGATTTTTCCCGGAGTGGTGGCAATATTTTTGCCCAACTCAAAGGCGTCCGGATCAGACATCATAATGCTGAGCTGACTGGTGGCGGGGTCAAGGTCTCGCTGCAGGTTCTGCATGCCCTTGAGTACGCTCTCACCTTTCGACTCTACCATCGTGCGCAAAGCTTCAGGATTCGTCATGAAGAAGTTCGACGGTGAAAATGCATCCGCTAACAACTGCGAATGAAACACGATCTTTTTCTTGTCGGCTTCACTCAGGCCTTCTATGGAGGACATCATGCTGACCATCCACTTACTGGTAATCAGATAAGACTTCCGGATGTAGTCGAACATGGGATTGTTAGTCCAATCTTCATGACGAAAACGCTTGTCAGATGATTTTGTATCCTCACCACTACCTTTGTTCATCAGATCCATCATGGCCTGCTGCATGAGGGCTACGTGCTCTTTCCATAGCTCGTAGTTAGCCTGCATGAGCTTCATAGGATCGCTGGTCAGGATCTTGTTAGCTTCAGTGAACGCTGGACCGATATTCATTGGGTCCATGCTCGATGGATCCATATTTAGTGGTTCCATGTTCTTGGTGAGCAGGTCATGGGACTGATTGAACAGCTGCGTCATCATGGTCGCATTTTGCTGCCAGGTGTCCACGATCGTCTTGGACATCTCTTCAATCTGTTCGTTGACTGGTTTGTCTTTGTCGCTCACTTTATCGCCTCGCCTTGATTGCTCATAGTCAGCCACATCGCCGGAGGCGGGGGCTACTTATCCTTGCTGCTGTCGTCTCGGGTGGTGCCGCCTTTGAAAACGGAGTCCCAACCCTTGATATTCTGCTCCATGAGCTCGCGCATGGTATCAATAGGGGTGTTGGAGAGCATACTTTGCATTTGTTCTTGCACTGAGCCCTGTTGCTTAACAAAGGTGCCAACGCTTTTCTGAAGGTACTGCGCCATCATACCCTGCATAGGGTTTCCATAAAAACGGATAAGCTGGGCAAGCAGAACTTCGGTCAAGATGGGCTGGCCGGCGTTTTGTTCCTGCTCGGAGATTATCTGCAGCAGGAGAGGGCGAGTGATGTCATCGCCCGAAGTATCCTCGAGTATTTTGATATCAATGCCTTCCACGATCATCTTGCGGATGTCGGTGAGGGTCACGTGTTTGCTGGCCACAGTATCGTACAGTCGCCTGTTAGCGTACTTCTTGATGACTCGAGTTTGATTCACAAATGATCTCGTAGCGGGTTCCGGCGTCCCTCTACATAATGATATACGAGATGCGGTTCGTCGACAAAGACGAACCGCACCCGCTGATTGGCAGTACTAGAGCTGCCCTGCAAACTACTTGGCTTTGGCAGTACGCTTCTTAGCTGCAGCTTTCTTGGCGGTCGGCGCAGGAGCAGCAGCTTCTGTCTCGGCAGTTGCTGTCGCTTTTACCATATCGCCCAACTCACCAGCCAACTCTACATACTCTGCAGCCCGTGCATTGACCTTGTCTGCAAAGGCTTTAGTGTCTGCAACGCGAGACTCATATACTTTCTGCATGTCAGTCTCGCCCTCAGGTACCTTGACTTGAGCAACAGCGTACTCAACTAGGTCACCCATCAGGTCGTAGTTTTTTCGCGCAATGCGCTCGAATGCCTGTGCGGCTACATTGTTCATGTTCTGCATGGGCGCAAGGCTGTCCATGGTCTTTTTCTGCATGTCTGCAAACTGCTCACTGAACTGCTCGTTAACTGCTTTCATTTTGATAACTCCACTTTCGCTAGGCGAAGGATGTGCTGAAGGGGGAAAATGCGCCTTGAAAGTGGCTCTCGGCGCTACGGGGACCTCAGGTTATGAGGCCCCGCGCAAATATCTTACTTGAAAGACGCTGTTGCAGTTTCTGCTACATCACGTGCTTTAGTGCCGAAAGCCTGAGCCATATCGGAATACTCAGTGGCGCGTGTACCCATCAGCTCAGCAAATGACGTTACTTCTGCGGCTTGTGCTGCAGCAACTGCCTGCACATCGTCACCTGACAAAGGCAGGTTGGCAGATTTTGTAGCAAATTCCAGAAAGTCACCTGCTACTGCGTAGTTATGACGAGCAAATTGTTCGGCAGTTTCTGTAGACAGCGCAGCGAAGGCGCGAAGTGGCTCAAGGCCGCCAGATTGAGCGTCGAACATTTGCTTGAATTGCTCGTTCATGTTGTCAATGATGTTTTGCATGTTATTTATCTCGTAAAAGTAGGAAGGCTAAAAAAATTTGTCTGCAGACACGTTTCGCGTCTTGTTGCAATGCAGTATAGAGACGTTGTTTTTGCATTGCAACATCTTTCGGCAAAATAAACGAGAAATTTATTGAAATTACTGAAAACAACGGTTTGTGGCTGGATATATACTTTATATGTGAATTATAAATCAATATATCACCAGATTGCACTCTCCAAATCTTCAGATCTCACTCTCTAAATCACCGAATGTCACTCTTAAAATCATTTTCATATTGCACTGTTCATGCTTTTTCATTACCTCAAATACGGTGATTATGTTGCAGTGCTAAAGCATTGACAGTGAAAAATAGGCTTGAAATCTGTGAACTGAGTTCGAGTAACAAGCTCGTGCTCCTACAACACGAAATTCGAACAGGCTGGTATCCTCACGCCCCCGCAGCTTTCCACTATCTGAGTTCAAACGTGTAACATCGGGTGAGGCTATGTAGTTGGAGAGCGCACTATCGCAGGGGCCATATGTGCCTCGATACTTGTGCTCGAATACCGTAAACTGCGCTTAGCGAAAATTGGAATGGTCTGTATCAATACTCAATACATTAGCTCCACGCTTTGTCATTTTGATGGGCGTCACAGTGTCTCGGCAGTTGCCGTGAGAGCTGTGTGGTGATGAGTTTACTAAGAGTGTTGTTGGTGAAGCTGGCTTTAATGCCCGCGGCACTTGCCATTTATCTGGCGATGTCGTCCACCGGATTGGGTCCACGCTGATTGTGTTATCACTCACCCAATTTTTCGTGAATGATCGTAAATCTGGTATTCCAGATTTAGAACCCGTTAGTAAACGTGTGGTGCCTGAGTTCGGCATGGCTCGTGGCATTAATCCTCCAAACCTTGTTACCGACTCCACCCGTCGGATCTGCGCAGTACTGCCTGAATGGCGTTTGCCCATTACAGGCACAACTAGCCGACATCTACCGTGGAATTATCCCCTTCGTCCTGCTGCACTGACACCTCTGACACTGTCGTTTGCCTTTCCGGTATTCTTTAAACAGCTACCCGACAGGGCTGTCCGCGGTTGCATGCTGACGTACAAATATATCTTTGGGAACTCAAGATCACATGAATAAAGAAGTTAACGATATTGACCCGATTGAAACGTCCGAATGGCGTGACGCCATTGCAGATGTTTTAGCAAAAGATGGGACGGGCAGAGCGCATTATCTGCTTGATCGTGCAGTGCAAGAGGCCAGAGAACATGGCGCTAGTTTGCCGTTCACGTCCACCACGCATTATCAGAACAGCATCCCTACCGACGATCAAGAAGAGTATCCCGGTGATCTGGACATGGAATGGCGCATCCGTACCATCAATCGATGGAACGCCATGGCAACCGTTGTTCGCCGAAACAAGGTGAGCTCTGAGTACGGTGGCCATATTGCCTCGTTCGCCTCGTCTGCTGTTATGTACGATATTGGCTTCAATCATTTCTGGCGCTCACAAACCGAGCAGCACGGCGGTGATCTCGTGTTTTTTCAGGGGCACGTTATCCCCGGTGTCTATGCCAGAAGTTTCATGGAAGGTCGGATCAGCGAAGAGCAGTTGCTTAATTTTCGCTCTGAAGTTAACGGCAAAGGCTTATCGTCCTACCCACATCCGTGGCTCATGCCTGACTACTGGCAGTTCCCTACCGTGTCCATGGGGCTTGGCCCATTGTGCGCGATCTATCAAGCACGCTTCATGAAGTATATGCACAACCGTGGTCATATCGATATGGCTGATCGAAAGGTGTGGTGCTTTCTGGGTGATGGCGAAATGGATGAGCCAGAATCTCTCGGCGCCATATCGCTGGCCGCGCGTGAAGATCTCGACAACCTGATCTTCGTCATCAACTGTAACCTGCAACGTCTCGATGGTCCCGTGCGTGGCAACGGCAAAATCGTCCAGGAGCTGGAAGGCGAGTTTCGCGGTAGTGGTTGGAATGTGCTTAAACTGCTATGGGGCCGCGGCTGGGATGATCTTCTGGAAAAAGACGATAGCGGCATGTTGCGTCGTCTGATGGAAGAAACTGTTGATGGCGATTACCAGACGTATAAAGCCAAAAACGGCGCATTTGTGCGTGAGCATTTTTTCGGACGCTATCCGGAAACGGCAGCGCTGGTAAAAGACTGGAGCGATGACGAGATCTGGAATCTCAAACGCGGTGGTCATGACCCTGAGAAAGTCTACAGCGTGTTTAAAAAGGCCACAGACACTGTCGGTCAGCCCACTTGTCTGCTTATCAAGACGGTTAAGGGCTACGGCATGGGCAACGCTGGCGAAGGGCAGAACATCACCCATCAACAAAAGAAGATGGCTGAAGATCAACTCCGCGCATTCCGTGATCGTTTCAAAATCCCGGTTGGCGATGAAGAATTACCCTCAGCGCCTTTCGTTACTCTCGATCCGGAACAAAAAGCGTACTGGGCTGATCGTCGTAAAGCTCTCGGTGGTGAGTTCCCGAAACGCAACTGGCGCGATGCGCCCAAGCTTGCTATCCCCGAGCTTACCCAGTTCGCAGCTCAACTAAAATCTTCTGGCGAACGCGAAATCTCAACCACGATGGCTTTCGTGCGCGTATTGACCACCTTGCTGCGCGATAAGCAAATTGGCAAGCAAGTGGTCCCCATCGTTCCTGATGAAAGTCGAACATTTGGCATGGAAGGCTTGTTCCGCTCGGTAGGCATCTACAATCCTAAAGGGCAGAACTACACGCCCGAAGATGCCGAACAGATGATGTACTACAAAGAGAGCAAAAGCGGTCAGATCCTGCAGGAAGGCATCAACGAAGCAGGCGCCATGGCAGACTGGATGGCTGCTGCAACCTCCTACAGCGTTCATGGCGTGCCCATGATTCCATTTTTCATCTATTACTCCATGTTCGGATTTCAGCGCATAGGTGATCTTGCCTGGGCAGCCGGCGATAGCCGCGCACGTGGTTTCATGCTCGGTGGTACAGCAGGACGGACAACACTCAACGGTGAAGGTCTGCAGCACGAAGATGGTCACTCGCATATTCTGGCGAGCACCGTGCCTAACTGCATCAGCTACGACCCCACGTTTAGTCATGAAGTCGCGGTCATCGTGCATCACGGTCTGCAGCGCATGTTCGTCGATCAAGACGATGTATTTTTCTACCTAACGCTGATGAACGAAAACTACAAGCACCCTGATATGCCAGAAGGTTGTGAGGAGGGCATAATTCGCGGCTTGTATTGTTTGGAAAAAACCGCGAAACCAGCCAAAGCGCACGTTAACCTGATGGGCTCCGGCACTATTTTGGTACAAGCGATGAGGGCTGCTGAGCTACTCAAGGAACACTTTGGCGTCACATCGGATATCTTGTCTGCCACCTCATTGAATGAGCTGGCACGCGACGGACAAGACGCCTTGCGCTACAACCGCTTGAACCCGTTGGCTGAGCAGAAAGTCCCCTACGTCACCGAGTTTCTGGCAAACACCAAAGGCCCTGTGATCGCGGCAACCGACTACATGAAAAACTACGCCGAACAGATCCGTGAGTTCGTTCCGCAGTCATTTACTGTATTGGGAACAGATGGCTTTGGTCGTTCGGACAGTCGCGTTAACTTGCGCCGCTTTTTCGAAGTAGATGCAGAACATATCGCTGCGGCTGCCATGGTTTCTCTGTTTCGAGAAGGCAGTGTTAACAAGAAGACGCTTGAAAAAGCGCTAACCGTATTTAATGTCGATGGCGCTAAGCCTAATCCGAGGTTGGTGTAATGGCTGGATACTTGGCAATCAACAACAAAACAACAGTACGGCACTTAGGAGAACAGCATGTCAGCGCTTGAAGTAAAGGTTCCGGATATCGGCGATTTCACCGATATCCCAGTCATAAGCATCCTAGTGGCCGTTGGTGATACCGTCGCCGCAGAAGATCCACTCATGGAGCTTGAAAGTGACAAAGCCACCATGGAAGTCCCGAGCCCCAGCGCTGGTGTCATCAAGGAGATCAAGGTAGCCGAAGGCGATCTGGTCTCTGAGGGCAGTGTCATCTTCATGATGGAATCAGAATCTGCCGCTCCAGCTCCTGCAGCAGCGCCTGCCGCTGCTGCGCCCCCCAAGACTGAGTCAAAAGCCCCTATCCCGACGGCACCTCCTGCATCTTCCATGGCTTCATCAGCCACGGTAGCGCCGGTTGACGAAACTGGCTTCTCCAAAGCTCACGCCTCTCCCTCGATTCGCGCTTTTGCACGCCAATTAGGCGCAGACCTGTCCATGGTAAAGGGCTCTGGACGCAACGGTCGAATTCTGCGTGAAGACGTCACAGCCTACTTCAAGGGCGCGACGCAAACAGCTGCACCTGCAGCGTCTAAAGCGGCATCCGGCGGCATGGGCATTCCTCCCATCCCAGCGGTGGACTTCTCAAAGTTCGGTGTCGTAGAAGATGTCGAGATGTCTCGCATCAAGAAACTCTCTGGGCCAGCCTTGCATCGCAGTTGGTTGAACATCCCGCACGTCACGCATCAGGAATCAGCCGACATTACCGAGCTGGACAAGTACCGCAAGGAGATGGACAACCAGGCCAAGACAGAGGGCTATCGCGTCACGCTCCTCAGCTTTATTGTAAAAGCCAGCGTATCGGCCCTGAAAACTCATTGGGAATTCAACAGCTCCATTCACCCTGATGGCGACAAGCTGATTAAAAAATCCTACTACAACATTGGCTTTGCAGCCGACACGCCAAACGGCTTGATGGTGCCAGTCATAAAAGATGCAGACCGCAAAGGTCTGATCGAAATATCCAAAGAGCTGGCAGACTTATCCGGTCAGGCCAGAGAGGGAAAACTCAAATCCCAGGACATGCAAGGTGCGACATTCACCATCTCTTCTCTGGGTGGTATCGGTGGCACTAGCTTCACGCCTATCGTTAATGCACCTGAGGTTGCCATACTTGGCTTAACGCGTTCTAAGATGGAACCTGTCTGGGACGGCGAACAGTTTATCCCGCGCAACATGCTGCCCATGTCGCTCAGCTACGACCATCGCGCTGTTGACGGTGCACTGGCGGCACGCTTTGCGGTAACCATCAAACACCTGCTGGGCGACGTCCGCCGGTTAATGCATTGAGGGCTTAGACATGGACATTAAAGTACCGGATATTGGCGATTTCGCCAGCGTACCCGTTGTCAGCATCTTGGTGGCTGTGGGCGATGTCGTGGAGGCAGAAGATCCTCTCATCGAACTGGAAAGTGACAAGGCCACCATGGAAGTCCCATCGCCGGTGGCTGGCACGATCACACGTATCGACGTGAAAGAAGGTGACGAAGTGTCAGAAGGCAGCGTCATTGTTGGTATCGAAAGTGCTGACGCCGGTGCCCAGGCCGCCACCACCAAAGCATCTGCTCCTGCTGTCTCTGGTTCAAGCTCATCCGCTGATCCTGCAGGCTATGGCTCTGCTGCCGGTGTGCATGAAGTGGTAAACGTCACCGTCCCGGACATCGGCGATTTCGCTGAAGTGCCGGTGGTCTCTATACTTGTGTCTCCCGGCGACAAAGTTGCTGCTGAAGATCCCTTAATAGAACTGGAAAGCGACAAAGCCACTATGGAGGTGCCATCACCTTCTGAAGGCACCATCGTCGAGATCAAAGTGAAGGAGGGCGATAACGTCTCCGAAGGCTCTGTGATTCTTACACTTTCGACGGGTCAGGCTGCTGTTGCTCAAGCTGTTGCGGATGTTCCTCCGGCTGCTGCCAGTCGCCCCACAGCTCCGCAGACAGGTGACATGCACGCAGAGGTCCTTGTTCTGGGTTCGGGCCCCGGTGGTTACACCGCGGCTTTCCGTGCTGCTGACCTTGGCCTGCAAACCATACTGATCGAGAAATACCCAACGCTTGGCGGCGTCTGCCTGAACGTTGGCTGCATTCCCTCAAAAGCCATGCTGCACGGCGCTAAAGTTATCACCGAGTATGAAGAGATGGGTGAGCATGGCTTCACCTTCGTCAAACCTGAGGTGGACATCGATAAATTGCGCGGCTGGAAAGATGGCATCGTGGGCAAACTCACCGATGGCCTCACCGGTCTTGCCAAGGCGCGTAAGGTACAAGTTGTTCAGGGCGTCGGCCAATTTGCTGGCCCCAACACCATGAGGGTCACCAGCCCCGATGGCGAAAAGTTGATTAGCTTCGACCAGTGCATCATCGCTGCTGGTTCTGAGCCTGTGCAGCTGCCGTTCATCCCTCATGAAGATTCTCGCGTTATCGATTCCACGGGTGCGCTGGAGCTCAAAGACATCCCGAAACGCTTGTTGGTTCTGGGTGGTGGCATTATCGGTCTAGAGATGGCCACTGTGTACGATGCTCTGGGCTCTAAGGTCTCCATTGTCGAACTCATGGATCAGATTATCCCTGGTGCTGATAAAGACATGGTCAAGCCATTGCATACGCGCATTAAAGGGCGCTATGAAAACATCTATCTGAAAACCAAAGTCACCGCCGTCACCGCTTCTGACAAAGGCATGAATGTCACCTTCAGCGGCCCTGATGGTGAATTCAGCGATGTTTTCGACAAGGTACTGGTAGCGGTAGGCCGCCGTCCCAACGGTGCCACACTTGGACTACCAAACTGTGGTGTAGAGGGTGATGAGCGCGGTTTTATCAACGTTGACAAGCAGCAACGAACCAACGTGCCGCATATCTTCGCTATTGGCGATGTGGTTGGTCAGCCCATGCTGGCCCACAAGGCCGTGCACGAAGGTAAGGTGGCCGCAGAAGTCTGCTCTGGCATGAAGCGCGTATTCGATGCCCGTGTCATTCCATCGGTAGCCTACACTGACCCGGAAGTTGCCTGGGTGGGCCTGACTGAAAACGAAGCCAAAGCACAAGGCATTAAGGTCGGTAAGGGTGTGTTCCCATGGGCTGCCAGTGGCAGATCTCTGGCTATCGGCCGTTCCGAAGGCATCACTAAACTGCTTTTTGATCCAGAGACCGATCAACTGCTCGGTGCAGGTATAGTGGGGCCACATGCGGGGGATCTGATCGCCGAAGCTGGGCTGGCGATAGAGATGGGTGCTGATGCAACCGATCTTGGGCAGACAATACATGCCCATCCAACACTGTCTGAGACGATCAACTTTGCCGCTGAAATGTTCGAAGGCACGATTACCGACTTGATAGCACCCAAGAAAAAACACTGATTTTCAAACTAATCATCGATTTACGGAGTAGTTAGCGCATGACTGAAGTAGTAATCACCGGTGCAGCACGTACACCGATAGGTTCTTTCCTTGGAGGTCTCGCCTCGTTGCCTGCCAGCGAGTTGGGTACCATTGCCATTAAAGAGGCATTGAGCCGCAGCTCAGTGTCCGGTGATGACGTCAGTGAGGTCATCTTCGGGCAGGTGCTAACAGCGGGTTGTGGGCAAAACCCCGCACGCCAGGCTGCCATGCACGCAGGCATCCCTGCTGCACGCACTGCCATTACCGTCAACCAGGTGTGTGGTTCCGGCCTGCGTACCGTAGCCATGGGCTACCAGGCGCTGCTCGCTGGAGATAGCAAGGTTGTTGTCGCTGGAGGCCAGGAAAGCATGAGTTTGTCCGCTCATTGTGCGCACCTGCGAAACGGCTACAAAATGGGTTCGGCTGAATTTGTTGACACCATGATCACAGACGGTCTGTGGGATGCGTTTCACGGCTACCACATGGGTACAACGGCTGAAAATGTTGCCGCCAAATGGGAAATAAGTCGCGAACAACAAGATGCCTTCGCTGCTGCCTCACAGCAGAAAGCAGAAGCCGCTCAAAAGGCTGGCAAATTCGTTGACGAAATCGTCCCCGTTACGGTCAAGTCACGACGTGGCGATACCGTTGTCGATGCTGATGAATACATCAAGCCTGGCACCACTGCAGAAACACTCGCCAAGCTTCGCCCCGCATTCTCCAAAGAAGGTTCGGTGACTGCCGGCAACGCTTCAGGCTTAAACGACGGTGCAGCGGCCGTAGTCATGATGACCCGTGAAGAGGCAGAAAAGCGCGGTGCTCCTATTCTGGGTCGTGTCGTGAGTTGGGCTACAGCAGGTGTTGATCCTGAGATCATGGGTTCTGGTCCTATTCCTGCCAGCCATGCAGCTCTGGACAAGGCAGGCTGGGCTGTCTCTGATCTTGATTTAGTCGAAGCTAATGAGGCTTTCGCCGCTCAAGCCTGTGCTGTTAACAAAGACATGGGTTGGGATGCAGACAAGGTCAATGTTAACGGTGGTGCGATAGCATTGGGTCACCCAATCGGCGCCTCAGGCACACGAGTACTAATCACGCTGCTGCATGAAATGCAACGCCGTGATGCCAAGAAAGGCCTGACTACACTGTGTATCGGTGGCGGCATGGGTATCGCCATGTGTATTGAACGCGACTAAGCGAATACCGCTTTTTATACGTTCACGTTTATTCAACCAAACAAATTCGAGGAGTAATACAGCATGGCCAAGATTGCAATTGTTACCGGTGGAACTCGCGGCATTGGTGCCTCCATTGCCGTGGCATTAAAAGCTGAAGGCTACAAAGTAGTTTCAAACTATGCAGGCAACGACGAGCGTGCCAAGCAATTTTCTGAAGCTAACGATATCCCAGTCTACAAGTTCGATGTATCTGACTACGCGCAGTGCGAAACTGGCATCAGGCAGATTGAAAAAGACTTGGGCGGCAAGGTTCAGGTTCTTGTCAATAACGCCGGTATCACTCGCGACGGCACGTTGCACCGTATGGACCAGGCTTCTTGGCAGGCGGTCATCGACACTAATCTTGGCTCTTGCTACAACATGTGCCATCTGGTAATCGAAGGCATGCGTGAGGCCGATTTTGGTCGTATCGTTAACGTTGGTTCTATCAATGGTCAGGCGGGTCAGTACGGTCAGGTCAACTACGCAGCTGCAAAATCAGGTATTCACGGCTTCACTAAAGCGCTGGCACAAGAAGGTGCTGCCAAAGGCATCACTGTTAACGCCATCGCTCCTGGCTATGTTGACACTGATATGGTGCGAGCAGTGCCTGAGAATGTACTGGAAAAAATCATCAAGGGTATTCCAGTCGGTCGTTTGGGTCGGGCAGAAGATATTGCTCGCACGGTTGTATTTCTGGTTGCAGACGACGCCAGTTTCATCACGGGTTCTACTATCTCCGTGAATGGTGGTCAGCACATGTACTAAGTCGCACAGATGATTTTCTGTGTGTGACGTATATCGAAGCCGGTGCCACCCTCGTAAGGTGGTACCGGCTTTTTTATTGGCTATTAGTTATTACCGTCAAACACAACAAAAGTGTACGGCAGCCCACCTTCTTCTGGCTCACGTGTAACGCCAAACATCCCGGCATCATTAAACGAGATGACATGGTAATCACCAGGCACTGATACCGTATAGCTTAGTAGGTCGCGAACCGTATCAAAATACTGAAAATCGCGATGAATGTTATATCCGGTGGCACCGTCTTGCGCGCTCCAGCTTAGCTGGTCACCCTCTAATGCAAGCCCTGTCACCTTTGGCAATGTCATCAAATCTTCAATGGTGACTTCCTCAGTCATGAATTCCACAAACGTATACGGCTGCCCACCTTCCTCAGGTGTACGAGTGACGCCAAACATTCCAGCATCATTAAACGATATTACGTGGTAGTTACCCGTTTCTGACACGGTATAACTCAGCTGGCCACGCACCGTATCAAAGTACCCAAAGTCCCGATGGATGTTATAGCCAGTAGCACCTTCCTGAGCATCCCAGCTAAGCTGATTTCCTTCCAGTTCCAGTCCGGTAACCTTTGGCAGGCTGTCTGCGTTGACGTGCGTGCTGATTGCCGCAACCAGCGCGAAAGTGAGTCCATAGATTTTTTGCATTAAATCACCTGTATGTGAAGAAACGGGGTTGACGAGTGGACTTTACTGATTATCGACATGGCAAACAAGTTACGCGCTGAGTCTGGTTTTTTAATGCATGATGAACGCGACCGGCGCTTTGCCTTACACTACGAAATACCTATTCATCCATTTATGAGGCTAACCGACTGTGTCTATTAATTGTCAAACTTGCTTGATCGATGGTGAGTGGTGTTCAGCGTCAGATGAGGCAGTTGTGCCTGTTTTATGCCCCAGCGACGGGATGCAATTCACGTCGATTTCAAGTGGTGGTGCGCAAGAAATTGATAAGGCGGTGAGGGCAGCTCGAAACGCCTTTGATCATGGTCAGTGGTCAACGCTGACGGCTACTGAGCGTGGACGCCTGTTGTATCGGTTGTCTACTGCGATTGCTGAAAATGGTGATCGACTCGCACAGCTTGAGGCTCAAGACACGGGCAAACCGATGAAGCAGGCACGCGCGGATATGGTGGCTACCGCGCGCTACTTCGAGTACTACGGTGCGGCTGCAGACAAGGTTCATGGCGAGACCATTCCCTATCTGAATGGCTATCAAGTACAGGTCATTCGAGAGCCATTCGGGGTTACCGGGCACATTATTCCGTGGAATTATCCGGCACAGATGTTCGGAAGAACTCTTGCGCCTGCTTTGGCGATGGGCAATGCGGTCGTGCTAAAGCCTGCAGAAGATGCTTGTATGGTGCCAATAGCATTAGGAAAATTGGCTACAGAGATTGGCTTTCCTCCCGGTGCTATCAATATTGTGACAGGCATAGGAGCTGTCGCAGGTGCTGCACTAGCCGAACATCCCGGGGTCGATTTCCTGTCCTTCACCGGATCGCCAGAGGTGGGCGTGTTGGTCCAATGTGCAGCCGCCAAACGACATATCGGCTGTACTCTGGAATTGGGTGGAAAGTCACCACAGATTCTTTTTGCCGATGCGAATCTTGATGCCGCAATTCCTGTGCTTTGTAACGCCATCGTGCAGAACGGTGGACAGACTTGCTCGGCCGGATCGCGGGTTCTGATTCAAGCCTCCATTTACGATCAAGTGGTTGAGAGATTGGCCACAGCGTTCACGCAGTTGACAGCCGGCGGTTCGGAAGAGGACACCGAGCTTGGCGGTTTGATTTCAGCCAGGCAGCAAAAGCGCGTGCAAGGTTTTATAGACCGGGCAACAGCCCCTGTTATTGCGCGTGGGCAAATTTCAGAAAAAGCGTCCGATACCGGGTTTTTCGTTGCACCTGCGTTGTTCGGCCCTGTCGATGAACAGTGCGAGCTTGCCAGGGAAGAGGTGTTTGGCCCGGTGCTTAGTTGTATGACGTTCGATGATGAAAGTGATGCCATACGCATTGCGAATGACACAGACTATGGATTGGTTGCGGGGGTCTGGACTGATAACGCCAGTATACAAATGCGAATGGCAAAAGCGCTACGGGTTGGACAAGTGTTTCTCAATGGATTTGGTGCTGGAGCCGGCATTGAGTTGCCGTTTGGTGGTGTGGGTAAATCAGGACATGGAAGAGAGAAGGGCTTTGCAGCTTTGCACGAATTTTCCACGTTGAAAACCATTATTCAAAATCATGGTTGATAGGCAAAATGGTACCCAAATATTGTTTTATGCTGGACAAAAATTCAATTCACACCAGTGGCGATGCTCGCCGTCTGGCACAAAAGCGTCTGCCCTGGCTGGTTTTTGATTATATCGACGGGGCGGCGGGTGAAGAATATGCCGAGGCATTGAACAGGCAGCAGTTGCAGCGGATGCAATTGCAGCCGCGAGTGCTCAATAATGTTGAACACCGTAGTCTGGGTGTCAATGTGTTTGGCCAGAAAACCCATCTGCCATTTGGCGTTAGCCCAATTGGTATGTGCAATTTATCGTCACCACATGCTGATCGGTGGTTGGCAACTTTTGCGGCAAAGCATAATGTGCCTTGTGGGGTGTCTACGGCGGCGTCCTCATCGCTTGAGTCGATGGCTGAGTGGTCTCAGGGGTGTGCCTGGTTTCAGTTGTACTTCAGTGGCAATGAAGCGTCGTCCAAGGCCCTGGTTGACCGGGCTGATGCGGCTGGTTATCAAACGTTGATACTGACTGTGGATGTGCCGGAAGTGGGTAGGCGTCCGCGTGAGCTAAGGCGTGGGTTCAAGATGCCCTTCAAGATCGGGCCATCGCAGTTTATAGACTTTGCATTGCACCCCCGATGGTCGCTGAGCACATTGCGGCACGGGCGGCCGGAGTTAGGTAATTTTGGTGGTAAGTACGGCGAGTTTGAGCGCACAGCGAGTCGGGCCGGGGCAGACTGGTCATTGTTATCGCGTATTCGTGACTGGTGGAAAGGCAACCTTGTAGTCAAGGGGGTACTAAGTAGCGATGATGCGCTGAAGCTGAAGAGTATGGGCGTGGATGCGGTGCAGGTGTCCAGCCACGGCGGGCGCCAGTTGGACAGTGGGCCGCCGCCTATCGATTGCTTGAAGCGTATTCGAGAGGCTGTTGGGGCTGACTATCCGTTGTTTTATGACAGCGGGTTGCGTTCGGGCGAAGACATCGTCAAGGCCTATGCGAGTGGCGCTGACTTTGTATTTCTGGCGCGGCCGCTGTTGTATGCCATGGCGGCGCGCGGGGAGCAGGGACTTGCCGAATTAACCAGTGTATTGGCTCACGAGACCAGTATCACGCTGGCTCAGTTGGGGCTGACTGATATAAATGATGTCAGTGATGCGGTGTTGGTTAATGCGGGCGATCAGTGAGAATTGTCTGGAGTTGATCCGGGCAGAGGATTCGGGCAGAGGTATGACGGTATGTTCGTAGCGTAGCTGCATAATTACTGATTTTGAGTGCTCGAGCCCGTGGCTACCCCACTACCTGTTTTTCGATCCAAGTAGTGGTGTAGTCAGAAGAGACAGGTACTGACGGCCAATATTACTTTTCAGCGTCACCAATTTTGTCTTGCGTATTGGTATCAAAATCGCTGGCAGCATGGCGTTCGTGCAGCTGAGATGAAGGCTCACCGAACGTGCGGTTGACCATACGGCCACGCTGTACAGTTGGGCGTGCATCAATGGCGTTCGCCCAACGCATCACATGCGTGTACGAGGCCGCGTCAAGAAATTTTGCAGCGCCAGGGTAGACATTATCGAGCACTACCGCGCCATACCATGGCCAGATAGCGATATCGGCAATGGTGTACTCATCCCCACACATGTACGTGTTATCGGCAAGGTGGCGATCCAGCACATCCAGTTGGCGTTTGGTTTCCATAGTGAATCGATCAATACAGTATTCGATTTTGATGGGTGCGTAGGTAAAAAAGTGACCAAACCCGCCACCCAGATAAGGCGCACTGCCCATCTGCCAGAAAAGCCAGTTCAAGCACTCGGTACGCCCGGCAGGGTCTTTGGGTATGAACGCCCCGTACTTTTCTGCCAGATACAATAAAATGGAGCCGCTTTCGAACACTCGCGTAGGCGGTGTGGTGCTCTGATCCACCAGGGCTGGGATTTTGGAGTTGGGGTTGATGTCCACAAAGCCGCTGCCAAACTGATCTCCATCGCCGATGCTGATGACATAGGCATCGTATTCTGCTTCTTTAAAGCCTGCGGCCACTAACTCTTCGAGCATAACCGTGACCTTTACACCGTTGGGTGTGGCCAGTGAATGCAGTTGTAAGGGATGCTGGCCAACGGGCAGCTCTTTTTCACTGGTAGGGCCTGCGATAGGGCGGTTGATGCTTGCCCAGGTGCCACCGCTTTCGGCCTCCCATTTCCAGACCTCAGGTGGGGTGTACTCTGTATCGTTGCTCATAAGTGTTTCAGTATCAGTTGATATTGGGGTTAGATGTCGGTATCGGTGAGGTGAGATACGTTCAAAACTGTGCATAGGCCACGTATACTATGCGATCCTCGAAATCCACGTCGTCGCTTGCAATATGTGCCTGTTAAACCGTTGTACCAGATCAAGGTGTTGTTATTAGTGGCGGCTATGGAAGATATTTCAACACTGGACAGGCTTGCAGGGATAGATTTTGGCACGTCTAATTCCAGCGTTGGCCTTTTCCGCAACGCCGCTGCCCAATTGCTGGATGTTGCAGGTGAAGGCCGCTCGGTGCCCAGCGCCATCTTCTACTCTACCGAGAGTACCGAGGTTTCTTTTGGCAGGCAGGCTGTGGCCAGCTATACCCAAGGTACCGAAGGGCGTTTGTTGCGTTCGCTGAAGTCGGTGTTGGGGACCTCGCTGATGAAAGAGAAGACACTGATCCGGAATAAGCGGGTGGCGTTCTCGGACATCATCGAAGATTTTTTCCTCTATCTCAAGCGCGAGCTAGATGCCCAGGGGCGCAGCAATGTTGATAGCGTTGTGCTCGGACGTCCTGTGCATTTTGTGGATGATGATGAGGCTCGAGACAGAGATGCTGAGCAGCAGTTGCGAGAGATCGCCACGTCAGCAGGTTTTCAGCATATCGAATTTCAGTTTGAGCCCATTGCTGCGGCGCTAAATTATGAGAGCACACTGAACCGCGAAGAACTGGTCGTTATTGTCGACATTGGTGGCGGGACGGCGGATTTTAGCGTGCTCCGATTATCTCCCGAGCGGCATGCGTCCAAAGATCGTGCGCACGATGTACTGGGCAATATGGGGGTGCACATTGGTGGCACTGATTTTGATCGTCTGTTCAGTCTGCACAGCGTTATGCCGGCGATGGGTTTTGGAACGGCTGTGAAATCATCAGGGCGTACCGTGCCGGGATCTGTGTTTTTTGATCTTGCTACTTGGCACCGTATACCACTGTTGTACAACGTTCAGGTGTTGAATCAGGTGCAACAGATGCGACTGGATGCTGCAGAACCTGGCAAAATTGATACGCTATTGTCGGTTATAGAGCAGCGTTTGGGGCACGCACTGGCAAGGTCAGTGGAGTCGAGCAAAATTCAACTATCAGATGAGGTACGTGCAGGCATACAGCTGGATAGTGGCGCGGCCACGTTGGTTGATTGTCTGGTCACACGAGATGACATGGAGGAAGCTATTGGAGGCGCTGTGGCAAGCTTGTGTAAGTGTGTGCAGACAGGGCTTGGGCAGGCGGGTGTACAAGCCCAGGACATAACCAGTGTATTTTATACTGGAGGCTCGTCCAGCGTGCCGTGCTTGCAGTATGCATTTGAGCAACTGTTGCCAGATGCTGCACACAAACGCGGCGATGTGTTCGGCAGTGTAGGGCTGGGCCTAGCGATCGATGCGGCAAGGCGATTTGCTTGAGCTTGGATTAGAATGCCGCGGCCTAGCCCGGATTATCCATGAATAGTCCGGGCTAGGCCGGCTGTAGATGCGCGCTGATCTGCTTGCAGCGTACATCATTGACATCGGGAAATTGCTTCACCACGCTCATGATTTGTTCAATGGTTTGTGCGTCCACATCAATACCATCACGACGCCTTGTTTCGCGATTGTGGAGTTCTGGCTCTCCAGGCATGAAGACCTCATCAACGCCGGTCGCCGTCTGGCGGCTTTTGATATACGCATAGAATTGCTCGGTACGTTGCTCGATGCTCTTTGCATCATCGAATGCACTGGGGTCGATGATGATCGAAAACATGTTGTTGATAACACCGCGTGGAAGATACGGCATGCTGGCTATGGTGTGATCGCTAGCCAGTGCGCCGGCCAGTAGTTCTACAAAAATGCCGAGTCCAGAACCTTTGTGCGCACCGAAAGCTGCCAGTGAACCCTGACGGTCATTGGCCATGGGAGCAGGGTCCAGAGTCTCCACGCCGTTCTCATCAAGCAGGCAACCTGACGGCATCATCTGGCCAGTATTGTTGGCGACTCTAACCTTGCCAAACGCCACTGTGCTGGTCGCTATATCCAGCAGGGGCTTGGCCTGGGCGTTGACGGGCATGGCCATGCTGATGGGGTTGGTGGAGAAACCTCCTTGAGCAGCGCCGTGTGGGGCAACGATGGGTGGGTGACCTACTACGTTGACAAAATGCAAAGAGACGTAACCGCGTGCCGCGCAATATTCCGAGTAGGTCCCTACGCGCGAAACATGGCCTGAGTTGCGAAGTGCAAGAATGCCTACCTTGTGGATGTCAATGTCCTGCATGGCATGGTCCAGTGCAAGAAGTGCCATGCGATGACCAAAGCCGCGTTTGGCATCTACCACGCTAATGGCGCCTATGGCGGGTTGCAGATCGGGTGATTGGTTAGGCACCAGATTGCCATCCAGCACTTGCTCGCCATACAGCGGCAGCATGCCGATGCCGTGTGAGTCGTGGCCAGTCAGGTTTGCATCAACAAGATGGCTGGCCACAATGTCGGATTCGAGGGCATCACAGCCGTAGATATCAAGAACGGCTGAGGCAAAGCTTTTCAACGCATCGGGTGAGTAACGCATTTTCGCACCTTGTGTGAGTGGTTGCAGTGAGGGTTGCGTGATGTGGCTCGGTTGATGATAACCTGTAGAAATTGAAGTTGTTCACCAACCGGCAAGGCGTTAACCCTATGGTCAGATTCGGCATACTTTCAACGGCAAAAATTGGTTACGAGCACGTGGTGCCGGCCATCGCGCAGGCTGATAATGCGCAGCTGGTAGCTATTGCCTCTCGTGATGCCAAAAAAGCATCAAAAATGGCGGCACATTTCAACGCGCCCATCGCATTTGATTCCTATGAAGCTTTGCTGGCAAGTGATGAGATTGATGCTGTCTATATCCCGTTGCCTACATCGCATCATGTGGAGTGGACGCTGGCAGCGGCCAAGTCTGGTAAGCATGTGTTGTGCGAAAAGCCGATATCGCTAAAGGCAGCTGATATCAATAAATTGATCAAGGCGCGCGACAAGGCTGGAGTAGTGGTATCCGAGGCGTTTATGGTGACTTATCATCCGCAGTGGCTCAAAGTGCGTGAGCTACTGAAAAAGGGGGTTATCGGTAGATTACGGATGATAGATTCATCGTTCACCTATTTTAATAAAGACGCTGACAATATGCGTAATCGTCCCGAACTTGGTGGTGGTGCGTTGCCAGATATTGGCGTCTATCCCACGGTTGCAGCGCGTTTTGCAACGGGGCAAGAACCCGTGGCGCTAACCGCGACGGTTGAGTTTGATCCGTTGTTCGGCACAGATCGCTATGCGCATACGCAGATAGAGTTTGCCGATTTTGACATGCGCATGTATGTGTCCACGCAAATGGGTAATCGGCAGACCATGGTGTTTCACGGTGATAAAGGGTTTATCGAACTGACTGCGCCGTTCAACTCCAACCTGTATGAAGGTGATGAACTCAAAGTGCACAACAGTGGTCACAATGAAACGCGTGTTTACCGGTTTACTGGTGTCAATCAATATAAAAACCAGATTGAAGCGTTTGCAAAAGCTGTGGGAACTGCCAAGCGTCCTGTTTTTTCATTGGAAGACTCCTTGCTCAATCAGAAGGTGATTGACGCAATCTACAAGGCAGGTAAAACGGGTAAGCGAGTCAACGTTTAATCAGGGGTGTTGTTACAGTATGGAGTCAACAAGCAGTTACCAGATACGGGTATCAAGCCGTCATCCACATGTCGCGGCGCGCATTCTGTCGTTGCTGAGCTCAAGTCGTCATAATGAAAGTGCGCTGGCAGAGAATGAATATGAACTGTATGAATGTAGCGATGAGGTAGTGTTCATTGGTATATCCAAGCACGACGAACTGCAGACTCACATAGAATATGAGGCTGATAGCGAGCCTGACGCGCACGCCGATTTTCTCAATGCACTCACCGGTTTCCCGGATACCAGTGTCAGGGTACTTTCGCGACAAGTACTTTAATTTATTTCCACCTATTACAAGCCTGAGCCGTCAGGCTAGAGTCCGGCTATGCCCTTAACTATGAACCGCAAGGTTTTCATCACATGTGCTGTCACAGGTTCGGGTGCCACACAGGACAAGAGTCCCCACGTACCGCGCTCCCCTGAGCAAATAGCGAACAGTGCCATTGATGCCGCTAAAGCCGGTGCTGCCGTTGTGCATTGTCATGTGCGTGATCCTGAAAGTGGAGAGCCGTGTCGCGATCTGGCACTGTACCGAGAGGTGACGGAGCGCATTCGTAGCGCATCAGTTGATGTTGTTCTAAACCTGACTGCCGGCATGGGTGGTGACATGGTGTTTGGGGGCACGGATAACCCGCTACCGTTACAGGCGGGCACCGACATGGTTGGTGCTGAGCAGCGCGTTGCCCATATCAGAGCTTGCTTACCGGAGATTTGTACACTGGATTGCGGCACCATGAATTTTGCCGAAAGTGACTACGTTATGACCAACACGCCTGGCATGCTGCGCGCCATGGGATCCATGATGACGCAGATGGGCGTGAAACCAGAAATAGAAGCGTTTGATACCGGCCACCTTTGGTTTGCCAAACAACTGGTGGAAGAGGGTGTGTTGAAGCCGGATGCGTTAGTGCAATGTTGCATGGGGGTGCCGTGGGGTGCTCCAGATGATCTGAATACCTTGATGGCCATGGTCAATAATATTCCTGAGCCATGGACCTGGTCGGCATTCTCTCTTGGGCGTCATCAGATGCCGTACGTTGCAGCATCCGTGTTAGCGGGCGGCAATGTGCGAGTAGGGCTGGAAGATAATCTTATGCTGGGTCGTGGGCAGCTTGCGACCAATGCGCAATTGGTGGAGCGAGCAGTGACGATCATTGAATCTCTAGGAGCCACAATAATGACACCGGATGAGGTGCGAGAGCAGTTGCACCTGGTCAAGAGGGCGCCTGCATGAATGCCGTGAAAATTGTTGCGTGCATCGGTGGTGGCGTTATTGGTGCGGGTTGGGTTGCGCGGCTTTTGGAGAATGGCATTGACGTCAATCTTCATGACCCTGCACCTGATGCAAAAAGCAAAACGCAGGCTGTCCTGGACAATGCGGATAGAGCCTACGCCAAACTGACGATGGCGCAGCGGCCGGTGAAAGGCGTACTGACGTATTGCGAGAGTCTAGAGTTGGCGGTACGAGGTGTACCGTGGATTATTGAAAGCGTGCCGGAGAATATGGAGATCAAGCATGCGGTTTATCAGCAGATTGAAACGCATGCGCCATCGGAGGCTGTTATAGCCTCTTCAACATCGGGGATTATGCCGTCTCAGTTGCAGCAAGGTATGCAGTACCCGCAGCGCTTGATGGTGGCTCACCCGTTTAATCCGGTGTACTTGCTACCGGTGGTTGAGCTTGTGGCAGGTGAGCAAACTGATCTGGATGTCATTACTCGGGCCAAGGGGTTTTATCAGTCATTGGGCATGCGCCCAATTCATGTCAGAAAAGAAATCGAAGCCTTTGTTGCGGACAGACTGCTTGAGGCTATTTGGCGTGAATCGTTGTGGCTAATCAAGGATGGTATTGCCACCACTGAGGAGCTGGACGATATTGTGAGGTTCGGGTTTGGTCTGCGCTATGCCCAAATGGGAGTGTTTGAGACGTATCGCATTGCCGGTGGTGAGCAAGGCATGCGACATTTTCTGGAACAGTTTGGACCGTGTCTGAGCTGGCCCTGGACAAAGCTTATGGATGTGCCGGAGTATAACGAGGAATTGGTGGAGCTAATTGCCGGTCAGTCCGATGCGCAAAGTGGACACTATAGTATTCGTCAGCTTGAGCGCATTCGCGATGACAATCTGGTGGCCATTCAGCAGGCCCTGAAGGCTAATGAATGGGGCGCGGGGCTTGTGCTGGCCGATTATGAAAAGCAGCTCTTTGATGCTGGTGCAAAATCTGCCAGTATCGAAGCACAGCCGGATCACTCAGCCCCCATTCGTACCACCCGCCGGCGAATTCCTCCTGACTGGACGGACTATAACAATCACATGAACGAGGCACGTTATCTTCAGTGCTTTGGCGATGCCACCGATGCATTCATGCGGCTGATAGGGTGCGATGCGGACTATATTCACAACGGTAAATCCTACTTCACAGTAGAGACACATATCCGGCACCTGGACGAGGTGCGAGTCAACGAGCAAGTTCATACCACCACGCAAGTGCTTAGCGGAGCGGGTAAAAAAATGCAGTTGTTTCATTGTCTCTATCATGACAATGGCACCTTGCTCGCTACTGGTGAGCACATGCTGATTCATGTGTCGCTGGAGACGCGCGCAGCTTGTATTCCAGATGTTGAGGTGCTGGAGGCTTTGGAAGCGATTGCTGTGTTACACGCCAGATTGCCTGCACCTGAAGGCGTGGGGCGTGCAGTGGGTCAAGC
This sequence comes from Granulosicoccus sp., assembly GCA_023301795.1. Classification (GTDB taxonomy): domain Bacteria; phylum Pseudomonadota; class Gammaproteobacteria; order Granulosicoccales; family Granulosicoccaceae; genus Granulosicoccus. The sequence continues at coordinate 20,456 of JALZVU010000044.1, read as the reverse complement.
TTTGTAATCAAGCACGCATAGGCGGTAGCTTTAACTGATTTTTATAGACCTTGTAACGCCCTGTTGTTCCTAATAACCCTGAAGAGATCTCGTTGTGTGCCGCTGTACTCCTTGGGCGGTGCATTAAAATGCGTTACGGCTCCGATACCCATCTCGCTGATTATTCAGCTACGGCTATTCCATAGCGCGATTCCTACTTGTGCAGGGTAGGCGATCGTTTGTGGTGGTTCTACTGAGCACGGTTATGAAATTTTTCCATCAGATGCGCTTGCGCAGTAAGCTACTGGCAGGGTTTGCTGTGCCGGCGTTGTTCACGTTGGCGCTAACGGCGTTGATTATCTATAGCCTTAACCGAATGGACGGTGCGTTCAATTGGGTAGAGCATACGCATGTCGCTATTGGCTATGGCGATAAGTTGCAGAGCTCCATGGTGGATGCTGAGACCGGCTTGAAAGGTTATCTGATTGCCGGCGAGGCGGCGTTTCTTGAGCCTTACGTTGACGGTAAGGCAGTATTTGCTGAAACACTTGCCAAAGCGCAAAAGCATGTCAGCGACAACCCGGCGCAGTTGGAACGGCTGGACCAGATCGGCACCCTCAAATCTGCCTGGTACGGTGAACATGCGGCCCCAGCTATTGCATTACGTCAACAAGTTAACGAAGGCGCGGCAATAGCTGCGCGCTTTCGAGTGATGTCTGCCCGCACTGACGGTAAACAGGCGTTCGATGCGTTTCGTGTTGCTATATCAAGTTTACACCAACAGTTTGAATCTGCAGGTGAACCGAGGATGGAGGCCTTGCTTACCAACATACTGCTGGCGATGGTTAATCAGGAAACTGGCCAGCGTGGTTTTTTACTGACAGGTTTAGAGGAGTCATTGGAGCCCTATGTGCAGGGGCAAGCAGACTTTAACGAACATGCTGCCAACCTTACTCTAATGTTAGATCAGTCAGCTGGAGCTGTGGACGTTGCGGCGGCTAGGATAGCGCTGACTGAGGCAGTGTCCCTGGCAAGCCAGTGGCGGCGTGTTGCTGCAGACCCTGAGATTGAAATACGGCGAGAGAAAAACCAGTACCCACAAACCATAAACGATGTGGCGGCCTTTATTGGTCGTGGTCTGGGCAAGCAATACATGGATGAGCTGCGTGTGGTTGTCGAAGCGTTTGCGAATGAAGAGAAGGCTCTGATTGAAGTGCGCACGGCTGAGGCTTCTAAGATCTCCGCGATGAGTAAAGTGACGGCGATTGTTGGCGGGCTGATTGCCTTGCTTGCCAGTATCGCGATGGTATTGCTCATTACACGGATTGTGGGTAGGCAGCTGGGTACGGAACCCGGCACCATGGAGGGAATTGCGGAGGCCATCGCACGGGGTGATCTCAGTCAGGATCTGACGAGCTCACAACCTGCCACGGGGGTATTCGCCGCCATGCAGAGGATGCAAGCCAATTTGCTTGAGCGTGATCAACAAGACAAGGAATCAGCCGCTCAGATGAGGCGGGTATCTGAAGCATTGAACAACGCCTCGGCAGCAGTGTTAGTGGCCGATGCCACAGGTGAGATCATCTATCAGAATCACGCGGCCGCGCGCATGTTTGAAGCGGCCCAGGTTCAGATGACAAAAGTGCTGTCTGGATTTAGTGTATCAAAGGTTGTGGGAAGCTCATTGGATGTTTTTCGCAGGCCTGGTGGTGCGACGCTCAGCGAGCTTGGTTCTTTGCAGGCATCATTGCAGCAGGACAGCGAATACGGTGAATTGACCCTACGTCAGACCTATAGCCCCATTCTTGATGAACAGGGAAATCGGTTGGGTGTCGTGGTGGAATGGCTGGATCGCACCGAGCAGCTGGCTGTTGAAAAAGAGATAGAAGGGCTTGTGGATTCTGCATTAGCAGGTGATTTGACTCAGCGCTTGAACCTTGAGAACAGTGAAGGGTTTAACAAGATGCTGGGAGAGCGAATGAATGCTCTAGTATCGGGCTGTGAAAGTGTCTTGAACGATACGATACGTGTATTTGAAGCCTTGTCAGTGTGTGATCTGACACAAACAATAAGTGCAGATTATCAGGGTGCTTTTGGTCGACTGCGTGATCACGCAAACCAAACCGTTGCTCAGCTGACACAAGTTATCGGCAAGGTGAAGGTTGATGCGGCAACCTTGGATACGGCATCACAGGAGCTGAGCAGCTTGAATAGCGATATGTACAATACCGCGCAAAAATCCTCTGATCAGGCCAGATCCGTATCGGCGGCAACAGAGCAGATTACAGCTAACATTACCGGGGTGGCGTCGGCGGCAACGCAGATGAGTGCATCCATCAACGAGATAGCGCGAAATTCATCTGATGCATCGCGAATAGCTGCTGAAGCGGTTAAGTTGGCTGAATCCACTGAATCTACTGTGCGACAGCTCAGCGTCTCATCCAGCGGTATAGGGGCGGTTGTTAAAGTGATCAACTCTATCGCTGAACAAACCAATCTGTTGGCGCTTAATGCCACGATTGAGGCTGCACGTGCCGGAGATGCTGGCAAGGGCTTTGCGGTAGTGGCAAATGAGGTGAAAGAGCTTGCCAAGGAGACCGCGAAAGCCACCGAGGAGATTGAGCAAAGAATTGCTGCCATTCAGACTGATAGCGAGAGTGCTGTTGATGAGATTGGTGGTATTGATAAGATCATTCGTGACATCAACGCTATCCAGGGGGTTATCTCCACTGCCGTGGCAGAGCAGTCATCGGTTACACAGCTTATTTCCCGTTCGGTAAACGAGGCTGCTGACGGCAGTTCTGATATCGCCTCAAGCAGTGCCTTAGCTGTAGAAGGTGCAAAGCAATCACTGGAAAGCACCGAGAAGGCGCAGCATTCAACACATGAGCTGTCAGGGCTAGCCGGAGAGCTGCGCACGATGGTGGATAACTTCCATATGGAGTCGTAGTCTGAGCGCAGATAGTCTGCACGCAGAAAAATCGATGGGAATTTGTCGGCAGTAGTTGCAGAATAGGAATCTGATACTTATCGAGCAATGTTTAACACCATGAATCTGCCATGAATTTCGGATTGTCTGAAGAACAGCAAATGGTTGTAAGGACCACGAGAGCCTTTGTTGAAAAAGAGCTCTACCCTTGCGAGGACGCCATAGAGCGCAGCGGTAAGCTGGATATGGATCTGGTGCGAGAGCTTCAGGCAAAAGCCATTGAAGCCGGGCTGTATGCGGCCAATATTCCAGAGCAGTTTGGCGGGGCCGGTTTGGATACGCCCACGTGGTTGCTGTATGAAAAAGAGCTTGGTCGGGCTAACTACGCCTTACACTGGACAGCGGTAGCGCGGCCATCCAACATTCTATGTGCGGGCACGCCTGCGCAACGCGAGCGATATCTTGCGCCCTGTGTTGCTGGCGAAAAATGGGATTGCCTTGCGATGACAGAACCTGGAGCAGGATCTGATCTTCGCGGGATGAAGGCCACCGCTGTACGTGATGGTGATGACTGGGTGCTTAACGGTACCAAGCATTTTATCTCACACGCTGATATTGCTGACTTTGCCATTTGCTTTATGGCAACCGGTGAGGAAGATACTCCTAGAGGCAAGAAGAAGCTGATAACCGCGTTCTTTGTCGATAAGGGGACGAACGGGTTCACCGTAACTGATGGCTATCGCAATGTATCGCATCGTGGCTATACCAATTGCGTGCTGCAATTTGATGATTGTCGTATCCCTGCCGAGCAAGTGCTGGGTGAGGTACACAAGGGTTTTGATGTGGCTAACGACTGGCTGGGTGCTACGCGTTTGCAAGTGGGTGCAACGTGTTTGGGTAGAGCTGAGAGAGCGTTTGACCACGCGGTTGATTATGCGGCGCAGCGCGAACAGTTCGGGCAGCCTATTGGCAAGTTTCAGGGGGTGTCGTTTAAATTAGCAGACATGGCGATGGAGATGAAAGCTGCCGAATTAATGATCTTGAATGCGGGGTGGTGTTACGAGCAAGGCACTGCTTCCGATGCAGACATGGCGATGGCCAAATTGAAAGCGACAGAAATGCTGGCCATGGTGGCTGACGAGGCCATCCAGATTCACGGCGGTATGGGCTTGATGGAAGATCTACCGCTAGAGCGTATCTGGCGCGATGCAAGGATTGAACGTATCTGGGAAGGGACATCGGAGATTCAGCGGCACATTATTTCCCGATCGTTGTTGCGTGCCAAGGGAGCTTGATATGACTGTCTGGCAAGGTTGTTTGAGCAAAACATGCTGTAGCAAAACACCGTTACACTGAGCGCATTGTTTTTCAAGCATCTTTTGAGGCCTGTTCATGCAGCAAGAATTATCTCCGGTTAAAACGCGCATTTCTGATGGCATCCTTGAAGTTACGCTGGACAGGCCAAAGGCCAACGCCGTCGATCTTGCAACCAGTCGGGTGATGGGAGAGGTGTTTCGTGACTTTCGCGACAATCCGGATTTGCGGGTTGCCATACTCACAGGCGCTGGGCCAAAGTTTTTTTGCCCGGGCTGGGATCTGAAAGCCGCTGACGATGGCGATGCGGTTGATGGTGATTATGGTGTGGGCGGCTTTGGCGGGTTGCAGGAGTTACCTAATCTCAACAAGCCAGTTATCGCAGCCGTTAACGGCATCTGTTGTGGTGGCGGGTTAGAGATTGCTTTGTCCTGCGACATCATTCTGGCAGCCTCACATGCCAGTTTTGCATTGCCTGAAATTAGCTCTGGCACCGTTGCCGATGCGGCCAGTATCAAATTGCCCAAGCGCATCCCCTACCATATCGCCATGGAGATGCTACTAACAGGACGCTGGCTAGAGGTTACGGAGGCTGCACAGTGGGGATTTGTTAATCAGATTCATCCAGCTGATCAGTTGTTGGATCAGGCATGGGCACTGGCGAGCACGCTTGCCGCGGGGCCACCGTTGGTATTTGCTGCTATTAAAGAGATCGTTCGCGATGCCGAAAATAGTAAGTTCACCGATGCGCTTAACCGTGTAACCAAGCGTCAATTGCCGACAGTGGATACACTGTACAGCTCGCAAGATGCGGCAGAAGGACTCAAGGCTTTCGTAGAGAAGCGAAAGCCTGTTTGGACAGGGCGTTGATGAGTTTGTAGTTGGATCCCCACACCCTATAAAATTTGCAAGAAGGCAGCTCAAAGGTATATATGGACAACAACGTCAGTTCACGCACCACGCTTAACAAAGCGCTACGTCTCAATCTGGACGAGAAGAAGTACGGCACCATTGCTGAAATTGGTGCCGGTCAGGAAGTGGCTCGACAGTTTTTTCTGGCAGGTGCTGCAGCGGGCACGGTAGCCAAGACAATTTCTGCCTACGATATGCAATTCTCTGATGCCATATACGGTATTCAGGAAGGTGGCCGGTATGTCAGTCAGTCGCGTGTGAGAGCCATGCTGGACAAAGAATTTGAACTGGTTGTGTCGCGATTGGGAACATTGAGACCAAAGTCTTCGCGCTACTTCTCTTATGCAGCCACCGTGTCTGCCAAGAGTTTTAACAGAAGTAACGAATGTCATGCGTGGTGCGGCATCAGGCTGCAGATGTATCCGCAGGCTGAACCCTCAGACATCATAGTGCATGTACGCATGCTGGAAGACACTGCAGAGCAGCAGCAGGACACGCTTGGTATTTTGGGGATCAACATTATCTACGGGGCGTTCTACTATTTTGAAGATCCTCGCCGTCTCATTGATTCACTGACGGACAATTTGCCGAACGGTGTGATCGAAGTCGATTCCATAGAATTCAAGGGACCGTATTTTGACGATCTGGATAACCGCGCAAAAAATCTTCATCTTATTCGTAGCTGGAAGACGCGTGCCATCATGTTTACCCCTGATGGGCAGGTGGGCGTGCCTGCAGAGATGCTCTATAAGAAAAATGTATTAACTACGCGTGGCTCTTTTAAGCCTGTTACAAAGCTTAATAGCGACATGATAGATCAAGGGTTTGAGGCGTTTAAAAAGCTGGACGGTGTGGATGACGATAACACCGTGGTACTTGCTGAGATATCCATTAACGATGCGTACGGTAAGGATCTGATGGTGCCTGAGGCGGATCTCATCACGCGTGTGGAGTTGCTGAACGAGCTGGGATACAGCGTCATGATCTCGGATTACACACGCTATTTTTCGTTACGTGCCTTTTTTCGGCAATACACTGCTCGCCAAATTGGCATCGTGCTGGGTATGGTTAACATAAAAGAAATATTTGATGAGAAAAAATACGTGGGTGTTGAAGGCGGAATACTGGAAGGCTTTGGTAAGCTGTTTCCTGATAATACCCGTCTGTTTGTGTATCCAGAGCTGGATGATCATAACAACCTGAGAGACTTCAAGGATATTGAAGTTGCCAAGCACATGCGATTCTTGTATCAGCATCTGTTAGAAAACGATTTCCTTGCCGGGATTGATTGCAGTGATCCTGCGCTGCTGGAAATCTATTCTCGCAATGTGCTCTCCCAGATTCCCGATGGTCGCGGAAACTGGGAGAATTCACTGGCGCCAAGCACGGCCGAACACATCGTGAACAATACATTGTTCGGGTTCAGGGCTTAGCCTGACTGTTGACGAAACCACGCAATTCTTGTGGAAGAATTGCGTGATTCTTGACTAGCTGGGATTAGGCGTTAACGTCAACAACCACGCGTCCCTGTACCTGGCCCGCTAGGATTTTGTTACCTAGCTCTGGCAGATCAGTCAACGTGGCTGGGCTTACCATGGCCTCAAGCTTATCCATCGGAAGTGTGTCGCTCAGCCGTTGCCAGGCGCGCAGTCGGTTGTCATAAGGTTGCATGACAGAATCAATACCCAGAATATTCACCCCGCGCAGTAGAAAGGGCAGTACGGTAGCATTAAGTTTGGGACCGCCGGCAAGTCCCACGGCAGCCACTGACGCTCCATATTTTAGCTGGCCGAGTAGGCGAGCCAGCATGTCACCGCCAACAGCATCCACGCAGCCTGCCCAGGTTTCTGTCTCGAGGGGGCGTTTGACCAGCTCGTTCAACTCTTCTCGCGCCACAATGGTGGTTGCGCCAAGGCCTTTGAGGTAATCATGGGTTTCCGGACGTCCTGTTACGGCCGCCACCTCATACCCAAGGTTGTGCAAGATGGCGATGGCAATTGAGCCTACGCCGCCCGCGCCGCCTGTGACCAACACCGGGCCATCCTGCGTTTTCAGGCCGTGATCCTCCAGTGCCATTACGGCAAGCACAGCAGCCACACCGGCGGTTCCCACAGCCATGGCCTGGCGCGTTGTGATGCCCTCTGGCAGCGGCACCAGCCAGTCGCTTTTCACGCGTGCTTTTTGCGAATACCCACCCCACCAGGCCTCGCCTACACGCCAGCCCGTAAGTACGACTTTGTCACCAGGAGCATACCGGTCGGAATCTGACTTGGCCACGGTGCCTGCCAGGTCGATACCAGGTACATGGGGATAGTTGCGCACCAGACCGCCACCTGGGCCGATGCATAAGCCGTCTTTGTAATTGACCGTGGAAAACTCGACATCGATTGTGACATCAGCTTCAGGCAGCTGTGACTCATCCGTACTCTGCACGGAGGCGTGCGTTTTACCGTCTTCGTCTTTTTCTACCAGAAGTGCATTGAAGCTCATGGAGATACTCGGTTTGTGTCGTTGGAAACAGGGATTTGCTGGCTGTGAGTCGAGAGTCAATACAGCCTGAGTTCAATCACTCTGGCTGCGCCATAACTAATCGGCCGGCACACTGTATTATAACTGTGAATCATGATAGCTGTGAATGTGCTCGTGGACCAGCGGTGATAGATCAACGGTAGAGTTGGCCACCGTTTACTATCGTGTTGCTTGTCAGGGCGGTTCACATGCCGCGTTCTGCTATTAAATCAAGGTCTATCCTCAGGAATGTCACCTACTTGCATCGTCAATTTATCGGGCTACCGGTTTGTACTGATCGCTGATCCCGAGGCGTTAAAAGCGCAGCTTCAGGATGAGCTATCAACCATCGGGGTGAGGGGTGCGGTACTGCTGGCGGGCGAAGGTATCAATGTGAGCGTTGCAGGCACGTCTACACAGATTGAGGCAGCAGTGGCGTGTTTCGACACGCACGAACCGTTGCAAGGTCTCTGGCTCAAGCGCAGCAGCTCAAGCTTTGTGCCGCACAAGCGTTTGCGGGTGAGGGTGCGCACCGAAATTATCGCGTTTGATGGACAAGACAGTATTAATCTTCAAGCTGCGCGTCCTGTGGCTCCAGCGGTATCGGCCCAAACACTAGACCGCTGGCTTGATGAGAATCGGCCGTTGACGCTACTCGATACTCGCAATGACTACGAAATTGTATCCGGAACTTTCCGTACCGCCTCGCATTTGAATATCAAGCATTTTCGGCATTTCAAAGAAGCCGTACTGAATGCACTGGAGCAGGGGACACTCGACAAGTCTCAGCCAATGGTGACGTTTTGCACGGGCGGTATTCGGTGTGAAAAAGCAGCGCCCTGGTTGTTGTCCGAGGGCTTTGAAGAGGTGTATCAGATCGAAGGCGGCTTGATTAATTACCTGCAACACAGCGAGGCTGATCATTGGGACGGTAACTGTTTCGTCTTTGATGGGCGTGTGGAGTTGACACCGCAGCTGGATCCCACTGGTGCTGGACTATGTAATTATTGCCAGCTAGCAGTGCCGAAGGATACCGAGTGCCAATGTCAGTTAGGATCGCACTACCACGCAACGTACTAGCCTACCCGACGATAGATTGATTACGTCACCACGGAAGATCCATGACTGCTGATTTTTTACTGATTATGTTTGTCCTGTTTCTGGCAGGTATTGTCGCTGTGCCATTAGCTACCCGATGTGGATTGGGGTCGGTGTTGGGCTACCTGATTGCCGGTGTGATCATCTCACCCATATTAACGTTGATAGGGGTGGATGTTATCGGGCTGCAGCACCTCACCGAGTTTGGCGTGGTGATGATGTTGTTTGTCATAGGCCTGGAAATGCAGCCCAAGGTGCTATGGGATATGCGCTCGCGGATTTTTCTTCTCGGCGGGTTGCAGGTGGGTGTGACGGTGTTAGTGATCATGGCGGTGGCCATGATGTTTGGGCAACCTTGGAGTGTGGCATTAGCCATTGGATTTATTCTGGTGTTGTCATCCACCGCTATCGTGACTCAGACATTCAATGAGAAAGGCCTGATGCGCAGTGATGGCGGGCAGGCAGGGTTTTCTGTGCTGTTGTTTCAGGATATAGCCGTGATCCCGATGATGGCAGTGATTCCACTGCTTGTGCTACCTGAGTTGGTGGATGGGTTTGCTGCCGGGGGAGCTGCGGGTGCTGATGGGTCATCAGCTGATTCTCACGGTGGTTCGTCGTTGAATCTTAATCTGGTGGAGGGCCTACCTGCGTGGCAAGCAGCATTGGCTATTGTTGCGGCTGTCGGGTTTGTGATTGTGGCAGGGCGGTACCTGACAGGGCCTGTTTTTCGGTATGTAGCTCGGGCTAATCTTCGCGAGCTGTTTGTCAGTACCGCGCTGATGATGGTGGTAGGTATTGCGTTGCTGATGACAATGGTGGGTCTGTCGCCTGCGCTAGGTACTTTTCTGGCGGGTGTGGTAATGGCCAATAGTCAGTACCGGCATGAACTGGAAAGTAATATTGCGCCGTTCAAGGGGATTGTTCTGGGGATATTTTTTATCACTGTGGGTGCCAGTATCAACTTTACCTTGTTGGCCGATAACGTTGTGCTGATTGTGGGTCTTACGCTCGGTCTTATCGTACTCAAGTGTCTTGTAATGCTAGTGCTGGGCTATTTTTTCAAACTCAGTGGTGCTGACAGATGGCTGTTTGCACTGGCGCTGGCGCAAGCGGGCGAATTTGGTTTTGTATTAGTATCTTTCACGGTGGCAAGCTCGGTTGTGCCAAGCCCCGTTGCTGATATTCTTTTGTTGGTGGTGGCGTTATCCATGTTGCTCACGCCAGCGCTGTTTATCGTTTATGACAAGGTTATTGCGCCGCGATACTCCACCATACAGTCTCGGGATGCAGATGAGATAAGCACGGAATCAAAAGTGATCATTGCAGGGCACGGGCGTTTTGGCGGCATCATCAACCGTACGCTTCAAGCGGCTGACATTCACCCTAACGTTGTTGATTACAGCAGTGAGCAACTGGAAATACTGAGTAATTTTGGTATCAGCGTGTACTACGGTGACGCCACACGTGCTGATCTGTTAACGGCAGCAGGCATTGAGAGTGCCGACGTTCTGGTTATTGCTATTGACGATAAACAGGCGATAACAGGGCTTGCCCGGTATGTCATGGAACACCATCCGCACATCCATGTTGTGGCTCGAGCTGTGGATCGAATGCATGTCTATGACTTATGGTCCGTTGGCTGCCGTGACATTATTCGTGAAACCTACGATAGCTCTATCCGTGCTGCGCGTTCAACGTTTGAAGCCTTGGGACATTCTCGCGAAAAGGCCACGCGTTTAATCGGTGTGTTTGAAGAATTTGATCGGAACAATATGCGCAAATTGGCCGCTGTGTATGACAGTGAGAATCTGTATTCCGAGGATAGTAGCTACACCCGATACGTGCGCGAAAACAGACAGGAATGGGAATTAGAGCTTAAGGCGCAAATGAAGAAAGAGCTAACCCCATAGCGGGGCGGGGCTGCCTGTTCAATGGATATCAGTATTGAACAGGCAGTTTCGCTAAGGACTGCTGGTATTAGCGTCCGAAGTTCTCACATCCCATTGCTACCGCACAGGCTGCTGCACGGTCTCGACCTGCGATAAAGATTTCAACAATCTGTTCTGGAGCAGGATCATTGTCAGGTCGGTAGGTCAAAGTAAACGCGTCAAAAACGCCTCCTTCCAGGGCAACGCGATGGTCCGGGTTGTTTGCAAAACAAAAACTGGTTTCGTCGCGACCCACTTCAAGACCTTGTTGTTCCAGAGATAAATCATTAGCAAATAGAGCGTTCACTTCATTCAGAATCGGGCAATCTGAAGGTGCAGTGAGGCAAGCAACCTTGCCACTGTTTGTTCGCATCAGTTCTTCACCGGCCACGCAATAGATAGCCTCAAAAGCGCTCACCACATCGCCAGCGTCAAGGTTTGACACATCGTCAGCCGCACAAACCCAAATACTACCGTTGAATTTTGCTATTTGATCAGTGCTGCACGAAAGAGCGGCCAGTGTGTCGTCACCACCATTTCCGCCGGTGTCCCCGCCACCGGAATCGCCATCGCCATCAGATCCATCCATTGAGACACTGTAGGTGCGTGTCGTTGATCCCCAGGCACCATTAGTATTTTTTTCATAAAAAATAATTGTCAGCTCGCTAGTTGATGCCGCAACTGGAACATCGACTTGACCTGTACTGCTGGTTTGTCGTCCAGAGTCGAATGTTCGGACACTGTCAGCATTGAATGCCCGAACCCATTGCTCTGAGCCTGTGCTCTGCCAGGCAACGGTGACGCTGGTGGTTGTAATTGTTGTACCGGCAGCGGGTGTAAACGTGCCCGCGGAAACGAACGATGAGAAGAATGATAAAAAACTGAATATTGCTAAGGTCTTTTTACTAAAAAAAATATTACTGAAAAACATCGACTAGCTCCTGTGAGTTGATGTGAGAAATATAATTATCACAGGCGTTAATCGTTTGCTGCTCTCCAAGCTGCATAGGTACCGTCTTCGAAGCTATCCTATACTTATAGACGTTTTTTGATGTTACTTTTCAATCAAATTAGACGTGTGCTGGTTAAGGTTTGCTACCACAGACGTATAGCTTGAAAACATGTTTCCAACAAAAGCATGTACCTTTACTTTTTCAGTTCCCACAATCTCTGTGGCCAGATCAATCAAGTGCTGGTGATGGGGGGGCTAGATTGCGTGCCCAGTTTTGGCCATGTTTGCCAACACGCTGCCGATGAGCTTTCGTCAGCAAAAGATTCCATAATGTCGTCGGCGATAAACGTTAAGGGTGATCGCTGCATGCTTAGCATCGTTAACCAGCGTATCAGCATCTTGTCTTTTAATGCAACTATGGTACTAACGCTCATCGTTGATGAGTCGGGTGGACTGCTTGCGTTAGCATCCGATCAGGCAACTCGATAGCCTTGGCTGGCGAACAACTCTTTTTCATGCCTTTCTGGTGTAGCAGGCGGGCGACTATGTCTCTAGGCACGTGAGCCGCAGTTGGCTAGAGCTAGATCAATTTTTTCTGTGCAATACGTCCTTTTCAGTGATCTTGCCGTTCGCCTATTTCATGTAGCTGCAGGATAGTCACTATCAACGCACCTCTGGATGTCAGCTTTCTGAATTTCCTGCCTTGGGTATAAACGGATGCAAACCTCACAAAAATATTTGCGCGCGTAAACTAATTGAGGTAACTTTAACCTCCGTTATTGGTCGAAATTCGCAAAGCAGATTCATGAATGTAGCGAAGGAGGTACATCCATGAACCAGCCTATTGATCAGCCCAAGATTCGAAACATGGAGGCGTTCGCCATAGCGTGTGGGGTCTCTCGCCCTACGGTATCCAAGTATTTTCATGATCCTGATAGCGTGCGCCAGTCCACACGTGCTCGCATTGAAACCGCGATAGAGCAGTACGATTACCGCCCTAACATTTTCGCCATAGATCAGAATCGGCGCAAGACCAAAAACGTTGGTATTGTGGTGCCTTATCTCACAGACCCCGTGTTTGGTGAGATAGCGCGCAACCTTGAGCGCCGTTGCCATGAAGCAGGTTTTCGGGCAACGTTGCTCAGTGCGCACGGCGAGCAAAAGCTTGAGATAGAGGCCTTTGATCGACTAAGAGCGTTGCGCCCTGTGGGTGTTTTGCTAGCGCCACTGGGTCGTGAGTCTAACCTGGATGCACTTGAACATTTCTGCTATGAGGTGCCTACCGTGCTCTTTGATAGAAACATTGCCGGGGTAGGTCAGGCCTTTGTTGGTTCTGACAACGATAGTTTTGTCAGGCAAAGCACGGCCTATCTTGCCCGTACGGGCGAAGCACCCTGTTTCTTCGAGATGAAAGACCCTTCAAACCCGAATTCAATCGCTCGGAGGCGATCTTATAAGACATCAATGCAGGCGTTAGGACTCGAGCCTATGCCGGTGCAAATCGACGGTAAGGGCTGGAACCTTGAACAGATTGGGTACGACGGTGCTATGCGTGTTATTGAACACGGTCTGTTACCCAGTACCACCGTGTTATGCAGTAATGATCGGCTAGCGATTGGTTTTCTTGCAGCCGCTCACCAGAAAGGGCTACGAGTGGGTAACCATGCGGGCTGTGCCCTGCGGCTTGCAGGTCATGACAATCACCCTTTTTCACGTTTTACGTGCCCGCCGCTGACCACTGTCGGGCATGACTTCGACGCCTTGTCTGATAGGGGTGTTGAGTGCCTTTTCGATCTCATCGAGCAGGGCGGTAGGTTTGAGCGTCGTGCTGAAACAATATTTCCGGCCAAACTAGTCGTGCGCGAGTCTGCATGAATTCCGACGACTATTCGAAAAAAAGTTATCTCGCGTAAAGTTTTTCTTGACGCACAGATTTGATGCAATTACTCTAGCTCTGCTTACTACTGAGGGAGAGCACAAGACATATGAATTTCAAACTAACACTGGCAGCAGCAGCGGTAACTTCGCTACTGGCCGCCAACGCTGCTACTGCTGACAATCTTGTTATCGCCACCGTTAACAACGGCGACATGATTCGGATGCAAGGCTACACTGACGACTTCACCGCGAAAACTGGTCACACAGTTGAGTGGGTTACACTTGAAGAGAACGTACTTCGCCAGCGTGTCACAACAGACATCACTACCAAAGGCGGCGCTTTCGATCTCATGACGATCGGCATGTACGAGACTCCTATCTGGGGCGCGAACGGCTGGTTGGTCCCATTGGACGATTTGAGCGAAGAGTACAACGTTGATGACATTCTTCCAGCAATGGCTGGAGGTCTTTCTCACGAAGGCACTTTGTACGCAGCACCTTTCTACGGTGAGTCATCCATGATTATGTACCGCACTGATCTCATGGAAGCTGCTGGAATGGAAATGCCTGATGCACCTACATGGGAATTCGTTGCTGAAGCTGCACGTGCAATGACTGACCGTGATGCTGAGATCAACGGCATTTGCTTGCGCGGTAAGGCTGGTTGGGGTGAAGGCGGCGCTTTCATCACTGCTATGTCTAACTCATTCGGCGCTCGCTGGTTTGACGAAGATTGGAATGCACAGTTCGACACTCAAGAGTGGGCAGATACACTGAACTTCTACGCTGACATGATGGGCGATGCAGGTCCTCCAGGATATGCAACAAACGGTTTTAACGAAAACCTCTCATTGTTCCAGCAAGGCAAATGTGGCATGTGGATTGATGCAACTGTTGCAGCTTCATTCGTAACAAACGCTGAAGATTCCACTGTTGCTGACAGTGTTGGATTTGCACTGGCTCCAGACAACGGCTTGGGCAAGCGTAGTAACTGGCTGTGGGCATGGGCTCTGGGTATTCCAGCAGGCACACAAAAAGAAGCTGCTGCTAAGGAATTCATCGAGTGGGCTACTTCAACTAGCTACATCGATCTGGTAGCTGAGAAAGAAGGTTGGGCGAACGTTCCTCCTGGCGCACGTGCTTCACTGTACGAAAACCCTGACTACCAGGAAGTGCCATTTGCTGCAATGACTTTGGAATCTATCCTGTCAGCAGATCCTAACGACTCAACGGTTCAGCCTACACCTTACGTTGGTGTGCAGTTCGCTGCTATCCCTGAGTTCGCTGGTATTGCTACTGAAGTAAGTCAGGAATTCTCAGCAGCCTATGCTGGTCAGCAGACTGTTGAAGAAGCGTTGGAAAAAGCTCAAGCTTTAACTAACGATGCAATGGAGGCAGCGGGATACCGCTAGTCCTTTAGGTAGAGGGTGGCTTGTTCAGCACCCTCTGCTTTTTCGTAAAGTATCAACGGCAATCTTCGCCCGAAGATACCGGCTAAAGCTTTCAGCCAGGTCCAAGTGAACCTAAAGCAAGCTCATATAAACACTGTAGTGAAGTGGCGTTCGTTTTCGCAAGAGCGCTTGCGGATGTCATACCTGTATTAGACGGTGGGTGCTTAAAATGATGCCACTGGTTTTAGTCACCGTTATCTTGTTTAAAGTATTGGCTTTGGGCTTCAGTCGATGCTATTGTAACCCTCACCATTTAGTTCGACCCTAACACCACAGAGGAGACGCCTTTTTATGGCGACCCAGCACTCGCGCTCTGCAGCCCGTCTGATGTTAGCGCCCGCCGTTGTCCTGCTTCTTGGCTGGATGCTGGTGCCGCTCACGATGACGCTGTACTTTTCTTTCAAGAAATATCTGCCATTACGGGGAGACACCATCAGTGGTGGTCTCGACTGGGTGGGGTTCGAGAATTATTCTCGCTTCATAGGCTCAAGCGCCTTTTGGCCTAGTGTGCAGGCCACGCTCCTTATCGTCGGTAGCGTACTGGTCATTACATTGGTTCTTGGCGTATTGCTGGCACTCTTGTTAGATCAACCCATGTGGGGCCAGGGCATTGTTCGCATCCTTGTCATCTCCCCGTTCTTCGTTATGCCTACCGTTTCGGCTCTGGTTTGGAAGAACATGTTCATGGATCCAGTTAACGGTATTCTTGCGCATCTCTGGAATTTCTTTGGGGCAGAGCCTGTGCAGTGGCTCAGCCAAGCCAGTATGGAATCGATCATTTTGATTGTTAGTTGGCAGTGGCTACCCTTTGCCACACTCATACTCCTTACGGCCATCCAGTCTCTCGATAGCGAGCAACTGGAGGCATCTGAGATGGATGGTGCTCCAATACTCAAGCGATTCTGGTTCATCATCCTGCCTCACATGAGCCGTGCGATGGCTGTTGTGATTCTTATCCAGACCATCTTCCTGCTGTCTATCTTTGCGGAAATATTCGTAACGACGGGTGGTGCGTTTGGCACCAAAACATTGACCTATCTCATCTTCCAGCGAGTGCTTGAAAGTCAGAATATCGGGCTTGGATCAGCCGGTGGGGTTTACGCCATCATTCTGGCCAACATCGTTGCGATATTCCTGATGCGCATCGTTGGCAAGAACCTGGATAAGTGAGGAGATAGAGAATGGCTCGTAACGTCACCACCGGTCGCAAGACAATCAATACGCTTGCTTCCTGGTCCATTGGTTTGCTGATCTTCTTTCCAATCCTGTGGACAATACTCACAAGTTTTAAAACAGAAGCTCAGGCGATCAGTGATCCACCACTTTTCTTGTTTTTTGACTGGACACTGGAAAACTATACAGTTGTACAAGAGCGTTCTAACTACATGCGTTTTTTGTGGAATTCGGTAATTATTGCAGGTGGCTCGACCATCCTCGGTATCATCATTGCGGTGCCGGCAGCGTGGTCCATGGCATTCGTACCGTCAAAACGTACTAAAGATATCCTCTTATGGATGCTCTCCACTAAGATGTTGCCAGCGGTTGGTGTGTTGTATCCGATGTATTTGTTGTTCATCAAAATGGGTTTGCTAGATACGCGCATCGGCTTGGTGATCGTGCTGATGCTTATCAACATGCCTATAATTGTGTGGATGTTGTATACCTACTTCCGTGAGATCCCTGGTGAAATCCTTGAGGCTTCACGCATGGACGGTGCATCACTTCGGGATGAGATCATCTACGTGTTAACGCCAATGGCATTACCAGGTATTGCATCAACATTACTTCTCAACTTTATTCTTGCCTGGAACGAAGCTTTTTGGACATTGAATCTGACGGCAGTGAACGCAGCTCCACTTACGGCGTTCATTGCTAGTTACTCAAGCCCTGAAGGCTTGTTCTTCGCAAAACTCAGTGCAGCATCAACAATGGCGATTGCACCCATTCTTTTATTGGGCTGGTTTAGTCAAAAGCAACTTGTCCGTGGTTTAACATTCGGCGCGGTGAAATAGATTATGGGACAGATTGTTCTCAGTAAAGTACAGAAGAAGTTTGGTGATACCGAGGTTATTCCACCTCTCGACCTACGGATTGAAGACGGTGAATTTACCGTGTTCGTCGGGCCCTCAGGTTGCGGTAAGTCAACGCTTCTGAGGCTCATTGCAGGGCTTGAGGATGTTTCATCCGGCTCTATACAGATTGATGGAAAAGAGGCTGCTGATCTGCCTCCGTCCAAGCGAGGGCTTGCGATGGTGTTTCAGTCTTATGCGCTCTATCCCCACATGACAGTGCGCAAGAACATTGCGTTTCCGTTACGCATGGCCAAGATGGACAAAGCCGAAATCGACAAGCGTGTCGATGGTGCTGCATCTGTTTTGAACTTGACCGATTATCTTGATCGTCGGCCGGGGCAACTCTCTGGTGGCCAACGGCAACGTGTGGCTATTGGTCGCGCCATCGTGCGTGAGCCCTCGGCTTTTCTGTTTGACGAGCCACTATCCAACCTTGATGCAGCGCTTCGTATGGGTATGCGTCTGGAGATATCAGAGCTGCATAAGCGACTCGATACCACCATGGTATACGTCACACACGATCAGGTCGAAGCCATGACAATGGCTGACAAGATTGTCGTGCTCAGTGCAGGGATAATCGAGCAGGTGGGTTCTCCACTTGAGCTCTATCACTCCCCTAAAAACGTGTTTGTTGCGGGTTTCATTGGTTCACCGAAGATGAATTTAATTGGTGGTGAAGTAGCGGCAAGTCATGGCGCCCACACTATCGGTGTAAGGCCTGAGCATATTGACGTGTCTGCGGCCACTGATGGTGGTCAAGACGGTAAATGGACTGGCGTTGTCGGTGTATCTGAGCACTTGGGTTCAGATTCTTTCTTTCACATCCACGAGACAGGTCTAGGCGATATGATCACCGTTCGCGCTGGCGGCGAGGTGGGATTTACTCGCGGCGACCGTATCAATCTGACACCACGTGCGGACATGATCCACAAATTCGATGAACAAGGTAATCGGATTGCATGATCGCCATGCTCTGGTAACAGAGTGCTTTCTTTAAACGTCGTGATTAGCACGGCGACAATTCAGTGGATAACCGGATGACACAGGCAAACATCACAAATCCCGTACGCTTGAGTGATGCGACCCTGTCGGACCTACCCGATACGGTGGTAAAGCCGACTTACGATCGATCGACTCTCAAGCCCGGAATTGTTCATATCGGGCTCGGAAATTTTCATCGCGCCCATCAATCCTGGTATTTGCACCGACTCATGCAAGCAGGCGAGGCACAGGATTGGGCAATTATTGGCGCAGGTGTTCGTGCGCCTGATGCCAGTATGAGGGAGAAACTGCTTGCTCAGAACTGCCTGACAACACTGATAGAGCTCGACCCGTCAGGTCTGTCAGTGGAAGTCATCGGTTCCATGATTGACTTTCTCCCCATCGATCCGCAAAACGGCCCGTTGATCGAAAAAATGTCAGATCCGGCTATTCGCATTGTTAGTCTCACTGTTACAGAGGGTGGCTACTACGTAGACCTTGACACTGGTAGTTTGGATACGAAGCATGAAGACATCGTTCATGACGTGCAGAATCCCGCTACGCCCCGAACAGCTTTCGGTGCCATGGTGGCGGCACTGAAAAATCGCAGGGACAACGGTCATCCCTCATTCACAGGTCAGAGTTGTGACAACCTCCAAGGCAATGGCGACATCCTGGGCCGTACGCTTGTTGGTCTTGCTCGCCTCAGTGATCCCGGGCTTGCTGATTGGATCGAAGCTAACACCACATTTCCCAATGCCATGGTGGACTGTATAGTTCCGGCCACGGGATCCAAGGAAATAGCTCTGGCGAAAACATGTGGCATTGACGATGCAGCTCCAGTCACCCATGAAAATTTCAGACAGTGGGTTATAGAAGATAATTTTTGTGCTGGTCGTCCTGATTGGGACAAGGCGGGTGCTACCTTCAGAGACAGCATCCACGATCACGAAACCATGAAACTGCGTATCCTGAACGCTGGTCATCAGGTGCTCGCGAATGCGGGTGAACTGCTCCGGGTTACCACTATTGCTGGCTGCATGGCACATCCATTGATCGCGGCGCTACTGCGCAAGGTAGAAACAACAGAGATCGCTACGACCGTTAATGCTGTGCCGGGAATCACACCAGAGCAATATGTGGAGCTTATCGCCAAGCGTTTCAGCAATCCCGAGATCGTAGACACTACCCGTCGCGTTGCTTTCGACGGTTCATCACGCCACGCCGGATTTGTACTGCCGATTGTGCGTGATGTCATTGCCGCAGGTTCAACGGTGGAAGGTCTTGCGTTAGTCGAAGCGCTTTGGGCACGCATGTGCTACGGCACCCGTGAAGACGGCAGTGTTATTGAAGCCAACGATCCTAATTGGGATGCACTGGTGTCAGCGGCTAAGGCCGCAAAAGACAACCCGCGTAGCTGGGTGGAACAACAGCATATCTACGGTGATTTGTCAGATAGCACAGCGTTTACAGAGCCGTTTGAACGTTGGTTAGCTATGATCTGGGAGTCGGGGGTTGAGGCTGCTATTTCTGAATATAGCGGAGTAGAGATTTCGAGCTAGTGCAGCTAGCGTGTGATTCTCGAGCTGACGCTAGGCTAAAATGTCATCACTCGATTAGGGTTTGCGCTAAGGACACGCCCCAAAGCCGCAAAATGCTTCTCTGAATATTCGGCAAGGGTTTGCTGGCTTTGTTGAGCGGTGACATTCACCACGTCATCGCTCAGTTCTAGCAGTGGCAACCCGGACTGCATAGCCAGCAATTGCTGGCGGCAGGCTCGCTCAAGGTAATACACATCGTCAAATGCCTGAGCGACTGTGGGTGCGCCTACAACAACACCGTGTGCCGCTAGAAACACCACATCGATATGAGGCGCATTTTGCGCACGTGTGGCAAGGCGTTTGCCTTCCTCTGCGTCCACTGCAATTCCGCCAAAGGTATCCTCGTAGGCAATTCTGCCCGCAAATCTTGCGGCGGTTTGATGCGCCATTTTCAGCCGACTGTGTTCAGCTTCCAGCATAGTGAGCGCTGTAGCGTAGGGCATGTGCGTATGCATCAGCGCTTTGTGTCGAGGGTTGGCGCGATGCGCTGAGATATGAATAAAACGCGCTGAATCCTCCAACTCGCCATCGCCTTTGAGAATATTGCCGTCACCATCAATCAGGAGCAGGGCGTCAGGGGTGATCTCAGACCAGTGCAAGCCATAGGGATTGATCAGGTAGTGCTCCTGATCTCCCTCTAGCGCCACTGAAAAATGATTGCAAATGCCTTCGTGAAAACCGAACCGTTCGGCCAGACGAAACGCCAGTGACAGTTGCTCACGATCGAGTTGGACCTGTGCCGCAGTTTCTTTGTTTGTCATGCAGCCGTCGCTCCTTCGGTAAGTTTTTGCAGCGCTTCAATAGTTACCATGCCTTGTGGATCAAGCAGTGGTAAGCCATGCAGTGCGGTTGC
>JALZVU010000043.1 GCA_023301795.1 Granulosicoccus sp. | reverse complement strand
CGGAATTCTTAAGCTAATCAAATTTAAGCTATCAGCCAAACTACACATCAATTTCCACATTACCCATCGGGTGTGAACAACAGGCGAGAATATAGCTATCCTCAATATCAGCTGCGCTAACACCACCGTTGTGAACAATGTGTACCTCGCCAGAGGATTTCCTGACTTTGCACGTGCCACAAATCCTTATCGTACATCCCGAAGGAATGTTAAGCCAAGGAGCGAGGGATCTATAGGCGCATCGCTTGTGGGGTCGTAGACCACCTGTCCACGGGTCAACACATACCCATGTGGTAATTAACTAAGTAGCGGCTTTTCCTACCTGCCCAGTCTGCACATTTTCGGTGTTAAAAAACGATATCAATGTAGCCATTTGCTGTGCCAACTCATCAAGTGACTGAGATGCTGCATACCTATCTGCTGTCGTGGTTTGATTGGTTTTGGTAAGTTCGAAGACCTCATTGATTTTGGCTGTCATGGTTTGCAACTCCTCAAATTGTTGCTGTGAAGCATCTGATACTTCTTTGTTGATTGCTCCCACATTCTTTGCAGATATCTCAATAAGTTCAAGCGCCTTTGAGGCATCTTTCACCGCCGAAGATCCGCGTTTGGCCTCGTTGCCCGTTTCCTTAACTATCTTGGCAATACTGGCTGACGCATCACCACACATACGTGCCAGCACCTCAACCTCACCAGCAACGACAGAGAAACTGCTACCACTCTCACCGGCACGTGATGCCTCAACCTCGGCGTTCAATGCCAGCAAATTAGTCTTGGAGGCAATGAGCGCAATGGTCTCTGTTATTTCGCTGATTTCAGCGATTTTGTCAGTAACGGTTTGCATACTCTGAATGCCGGTCTCAGAGATAGCGCGACATTCACCCGCTTCCTGTTGTGAGCTTACTGCCAGCTCAGATGCGGTATGAGTTGATTCGCGATTTTGCCCTATGAGATCGCTGACACTATTTGATGCCTGCAATGCCGTATTAATAGCATCGGCTTGTTGATCTGATTGTGTTTTGAGAAGCTGCGAGTTCTCAAGCACTGAATGCGATACCTGGGCGACCTGTAAAGAGAGCTGCTGGATTTGGATCACCATGGCTTGAACAGCTTCACCTGTTGTATTCAGTGATTGACTAACGGTACCTAGAGCCCCTGGCCAGTCGCCTTGAACACGCCATGTGAAATCGCCACGTCTTTGATGGTCTACCACACTTGAAATCTCACCTAACGAGCCACTTAAGGTAGACATTGAGTCATTCACAGATCGCTTAAGCTTATCAAAGCTGCCTTCCAGTTTCATGTTAACGCGGCTGTTGAAATTGCCCTGCTGCATGTCGTACATAACGTCATAGATACTGTTCAGGATTGATTGCAAGCGATTATTTGTCATGTGCACTTGATGACGAAAATCCCCAGTGACTCGCTTATCAATCTGATTTGTGAAGTCACCTCGTTGCATATGATCCATGACACGGTGTAATTCAGCCATGGTAAATTGCACACTATCCGCAGCCTGATTGACGCCTAAGCGTAAGCCTTCCAATTCGTCGCTAAATGCTACCTCGATACGATCTGAGAAATCACCCTTACCGACTTTTTCCAACAACTCGTTACATCGCACCACCGCCTTTTGCGTTTCGGTAATTTTCTGCTCTGTCAGCACACGCGCTGCATCGGTATCCCGCATTGCCACCAAGGTCTGTTTTTGCGCCTTTTTAGCGAACACGCTCAGTAGCACAGCCAGTACGACAAGCAATGCCGCGAGCACATAGCTTGCCCAAAGAAGCCATGTAGTCTTGGCAAAAATAGCCTCGTGCTTGGCCAAATACTGCTCTCGGAGAGCATCAGGCTGATGTAGTAAACCTGTTGCCAGATACAAATTAGAAGATGCTTGCTCAACGGGTTCGGAGTATGACGATAAAATCCTGACATGTAATCGCAGCTGCGCGATGAGTTGTCCATCAACTGCACTAGTAGCCAACAGCTGGTCCAGTAAACGATCAACATTGCCTATATCTGGCTTTATGCGAAAAGCCTGATTAACGTCAATTATTATTGGAAGCACTACTGAGGCATCATCACTGTCTACGGCATTAGCTTGTTGACCGTTGAGTTCGGTTAGCGATTGCTCAACGGCACGCATAGAATTTTTCAACAACCCAATGCCCTGTTTACTGAGCTCAACGTAGGCCCTCAAGCTATCCAGTTGTAACAAGTACTCGCTACTGAGTACTTGCGCAGATTCGTAAAATTCTTCATCAACATGCTCTGGTACGAAAGCTGCCAATTGTCCAGAGCGTTGCATTCTCTGCAGATCCGATTCCAGAAAATCATAGTGATTTATCTGTCCAAATCGAATTAATAAATGATTACGCACCAATGACCCTGACAGTGCATCAAGCTCGT
This sequence comes from Granulosicoccus sp., assembly GCA_023301795.1. GTDB lineage: Bacteria > Pseudomonadota > Gammaproteobacteria > Granulosicoccales > Granulosicoccaceae > Granulosicoccus. Next base: position 10,721 of record JALZVU010000043.1, on the reverse strand, counting down.
CTAGATTTTTGATATATTTAGCATGAAAATCACTGTTTACCGACGGTTTTACCAATACCAAAGTAACAAGTGCAAGTGTCACTGCAGCAAGAGCGATTCGAGTCAGATTTTCAAGTTTCATTGATTTTCACATTGCACTCATTAAGCTGCGAATTTTCAGTTGTTCCATCCGTAACTCAATTACTCAACAAGCTCGGCATGTTGTTGCCAGTCGCCTGTTAAAGACTTCAAAAACTCCACAATCAATGCTATATCTGAATCTGGAATAGCTTTGCCTATCTGGCTTAGCCCCATAATTCTAACTGCAGTCTTTAGATCAGTTACCTTTCCACCATTGAAGTAGGGAGCGGTTAGTTCAATGTTGCGAAGTGAAGGTACCTTGACCATCGTGACACCTTCCTCCCGGTCGGCAACAACCGGCGTCGCACCTGCCACAGTGAATGAGCTAATATCCACTTTTAGCACGGCTCCAAACGGTTGATAGTGATTGCCACCAACATTAATCCCCTGATGGCAAGATGAACAACCATAGCTCTTGAATAGCTCATATCCGGTTCGGGCATCAGAGCTGATGGCATAACTAACACCGTTCAAATAATGATCGAAAGGGGCGGGCGTAATCAGCGATTCCTCATATCGGGCTATCGCCTGCACAACCCGATCCTCGGATATATCACCGCTACCAAATGCTATCGCAAACTGGGATTTCAATTCATCATCGCGGGATAATCTCTCAATAACTCTGTCCCACTGGGCACCCATTTCGAGATCTGCTGCCACTGGCCCTCTAGCCTGATCATCCAGCGTTGGCGCTCTTCCATCCCAGTTTTGTCGGAAGTTAAAGCCACTATTGAGCACGGTTGGTGAGTTTATAGGACCTTTCTGGCCGCGAATTCCGGTGGACGTCGGCAAGTTATCATCACCGCCTTGATCAATCCCGTGACAACTAGCGCAGGTTAGCTTGCCATCACCCGACAACCTGGTATCGTGAAACAATTCTCGCCCGAGCTGTACCATCGGGGTCATTAAAGACTCCGGTGTCACAGGCGGTAGTGGACGAATAGGCTCTGCCTGATTGATCTGCGTGGTCGTGACCACCGTCAGTGGCATGGGTAGAGCTTGTAACTCGTCGAATTTAGACTCGCTGCCCCTTTTGGAACAAGCTGTTGTCAGGGTCAGTAACGCTATCGCACTCGCACCAAGGAATCTGGTTAACGTCGTATCGACCATCGGTTATTAGCATGAATAACGGCGACTAAAACAACAGCCTGGACCTTTCGCAGCGGCGGGTAAACTGACAACTTTAAGTTGATACGGTTACGCGATGTAAAAATTACATTACTTGAAATCCTGACGCATCGGAGTAAAAGTATCGATAAGCACACCCGGCTTCAGGCAGCGACAGCCATGCATGATATTCGGCTCTTTGTACATGGTGTCACCAGCTTTGACTACGCTGGTTTGCTCGCCAATCGTGAATTCGAATTCGCCGGACAACACATAGGTTATCTGTTCATGGGGGTGATTGTGCATTGCGCCAACAGCACCTTGCTCAAAATGCACTTCCACAGACATCATGTTGTCAGAATGGGCCAGTATTTTTCGGCTAATGCCGTCGCCCAAGTCCTCCAGTGCTACCTTGTCGTTATGTACAAACATTGTCTGCTTTCCAATTGTGGCTTGAGTTTGAGAATGTAGTCGAAAAATACACTATTTTCTTGCTTTAAACATTAAGTGCGCTCGATGACTAGGATATCAATTGTTTGACATCACTCAAATTTATCTAGAAGTAACACTCATTTGTTAGGTGAGCCTCAGTACAAACTACGTCCGAAAACGCAAGAATTATAGAGCACTGTAAGGGGCAACAGCAAACATCGCCCCCCTTCAAGCGTATGACACAAAGCAATCTAACCCGATAAGCTACAGCACGGTGCAGCTACTTCTTTCTTCAGTGTTAACACACGTGTCCGCACCGAGGCCTCCACTTCCATCATCATTGCCTGCACCGCCATCTAGCATGTCACTGCCAGCATGACCGAACAATGCATCGTCGCCATCCCCACCGAAAAGTTGGTCATCTTGCTGTCCACCAAACAACGTGTCATTGCCTGCGCCACCGATCAATTCATCGCTGCCTGTATTACCATGTATTTCATCATTTCCAGCTTCGCCTAATAATTCGTCGTCACCAGCACTACCGCGTACAGTGTCATTTCCAGCGCCACCGAATAACTCGTCGTTACCTGCACCACCACGCAGTTCATCATCTCCAGAGCCACCGAAAAGCATATCGTTACCTGCAGCACCTGTAACAAAATCGTTACCTGCTAAACCACAGATCACATCGTTTCCGGCTAGGCCGACTATTCGGTCATTGTTACTCGTGCCGACAATCACATCAGCCTCTGATGTGCCTCGAAGCGTGCCGTTAAAGTTTCGACCGTCAAGCCCACCTCCGACAATTGTGTTATCACTGTTGACGTATACAGTGGCATCCAAACCAAAACACAGTGGCGCGACTTCAACTTGGCACGCATTGCCTACACCATCTGAGTCGTCGTCTTCTTGGCCAGCATTGGATACAGCAGGACAGTTGTCGCCGTTATCACCAATCCGGTCTCCGTCCGTATCGGTATCTTCAAATCGATCTGTCGGAAACGCATCATTGTCATTCGGCGTACCGTCATTATCAATATCATCGTCACAAGCATCGCCCAGCTGATCCCCATCGACATTTTCGGTTTGAACGTTATCAATCAAAGGGCAGTTGTCTTGTTCGTCGTTAGTTCCATCGTTGTCAGTATCTTGCTCGGTTGGCAATAGTTCGACCGAGCCAATATCACATAAACCATCGGTAACCGCGTTGCCACGTTGATCCAGTCCCGGACAAACATCGCCAGAAGCTCCGTCCAGCGGGCCATTTTCCAAAGGAATCAAAACGGGCAAGCCTTGATTGCGTCCACGGCCCACACGTAAACCCTCGTCAGTAACCAAAGCTCTAGAACCAAAGAAAGATGCGAACACTTCAGGTGGCGTGATGGACGATGAACCGCACGAACCGTCGGTTGATAAGATAGAAACGGCCGTGAACGCTGCACCAGATTCTGTATCCAGCTGGCAATTCGTGCTGTTGATATCAGAATTACTGCCAATAAAGGTATTCACTAAATTGACGTTACTGGCAAAATTTCTTATGGCAGAGCCGTTAAGGCCATCAGCTGAGTTGTCCCACATAGTTACTCGCGAAATTTGCGCCGTTTGTGGCAAAGATTGAAAATACAAAGCACCACCGCCACTGGTCGCACTGTTTCCAATAAACGTAGACTCTGATAACGAGAATGCGCTGTTTCTTACGGCGAATACTGCGCCACCGAATAAACTAGCGCTATTATCTTCAAAGGTAGAGCCAGTGATAGCGAGTGTGCTACTGGTGAACACCGCACCTCCTCGATTGCCTGAATTACCAGTAAATACCGACACCTCGATATCAACGTCTCTTGATCCATTTACAGCTCCGCCAGCGTCCCCCGCGCTATTGTTCTCGAAAAATGAGTTGGAGATTTGAATGCTGTCTGATCCGTGAACAGCACCACCTGACAACTCTGCACTGTTGCCGCTAAAAGTGGAATCTTCTATGACGAGTGGAAGACTTGAGAAGATAGCACCACCCTGACCGTTCCCAGCCTCACTGGCACTGAAACCGTTTGAGAAGGCAAGGTTTGAAATAACAACCCGATCATTTGAGAATGCCGACCCAGTGATTTGTAAAATACTCATCTCGGTCTCGGCAACCAACGATCCGTTTCGGATAGTGAGTGGACCCTTTCCGGTGCCTTCAAAAGTGAGCGGCCCGCCGGCTAATGTAATTATGGAGCCGTTTAAATCAATGGTGTCAGCATCACTATTACTCTCTGCGCTGGTAAGACTTAACCGTAAACTTTCTTCGTCCGTTGGTGTAAACATCGCAGCAATTGCGTTTAACGGCATACAAGCCAATGCAACAAGGCCTATAGCCATTGGTCCGCATTTGCTGTTGCCTTGACGAGATATAGTTTTCAATATAGTCCTCTCCGTGCAGGTCGACATCTATCAGCGAGGAAACGCTAACTGCCGGCCTTGATTGTCCAATGTTATCCCAGATGTCAATGAACCGTTAAAACCACTGTTCAAACATGTGGTTTAATTCGATTACTGTGATCGTATCGTCGTGCACCAAAAGTTGACGAGCGATACGCAGAGTACCGAACGATTCATACCGCCAGGGATGACCTTGATCTGAAGTGAGGAGTGCCGCCTGCTCTCCTTATCCGTGCGCACCAAGTCCTAATATAGTTCCCATGCGTATACGTCATAGATGTTTGTCACCGGCTAAAAACATCGCAAGCAGCGCGGCTGCAGCGTATTTTTCGCCAAAATCAACTCACTTGGTAGTATTTTGTAAGTATTTTTTGGCTATTTTTCAGTAACATAGCCATGTATGAGCTGCACAAGTACTGGTCAAACAGACCAATACTGAAGTATAGTTACATACTCGCCCAAGTTGCCGGCACAACTGGAGTTTGGGCTTATAGAGTTTTCCCAATGCAGACTATAAACAGTAGCGAGATCGGGTTGGCTTCGTAGGGCTAGTATTGCGGTTGACCCAGTCAATATCACTCGAGACAGTTCTCTCCCGAATCTGCATTTTGCACACGCTGCAAATTTGAGTGCCGTCAGTACCTCATTCTAGCTCTGTGACAATACCGTTTCTCATAGGGTCTAAATCACGATGTATAACAACTTCCCACCTGCACAAGGTCTCTACCACCCAGAGCAGGAAAAAGACAGCTGCGGCATTGGTTTCGTTTGCGATATCAAAGGCCGCGCCAGCAATCAGATCCTGCGTGATGCGCAGCGTATGAATTGCTGCATGGAACATCGCGGCGGCGTCGGTTTTGAGGCCAATACCGGTGACGGCGCAGGCATACTCACAGCCCTTCCCCATAAACAACTCCAGAGCGTTGTTAAACAGGCATTTGGCACGACACTTCCCGACAGTGGGCACTACGGTGCCGGTATCGTGTTCATGCCGACAGACCCCGACGAGCAAGCGCGTTGCCGCACCATTATTGATGAAGAAATTGCGGCCGAAGGTCAGCATTTGATCGGCTGGCGCGATCTGCCAATCGATCCTAAGGGTGCAAACATCGGTAGCGCGGCACTAGCTGCGATGCCTGTGTTCCAGCAGCTCATCATCGGCGCCGGCAGTCATCCAGGTGAGGCGAACTCGCAAGCAGCATTTGATCAAGACGCCTTTGAGCGAGAACTCTATTTGATCCGCAAGCGTGCCAGTAACCGACTTCGGCTAGAGCACGCCATCAAGCAAGAAAGCTCATTTTATGTGTGTTCGCTGTCCTCCAGAGTGATTGTCTACAAAGGTATGCTCACCCCAGACCAGCTGGTGCCTTTCTACATTGATCTGCAACAAGATAATTTCGAAACGCATCTGGCGATGGTGCACTCGCGTTTTAGCACCAACACGTTTCCATCGTGGGAGCGAGCTCAACCGAATCGATTCATGAGCCACAACGGTGAAATCAATACATTGCTGGGCAATGTAAACGCCATGAATTCCCGTGAAGGCACGGTCGTCAGTGAAGCGTTTGGCGAGGATGTCAACAAATTGTTCCCAGTGGTTTCGCCGGAAAGATCAGACTCCGGAACGTTTGATAACGTGCTTGAATTTCTGCTAATGAACGGCCGACCATTGCATGAATGCATCATGATGATGATTCCCGAGGCATGGCAACACCACACCACCATGTCCCAGCGTAAGCGTGATTTTTACGAATACCAATCATGCTTGATGGAGCCGTGGGATGGTCCTGCCTCGATCGCCTTCACCGACGGTAACTACATTGGTGCTGTGCTCGATCGCAACGGCTTGCGGCCTTCGCGGTACTACATCACCTCAGACGACAAGTGCATCATGGCCTCAGAAGTGGGCGTGGTTGATGTAGATCCTGCCACTATTATCGAAAAAGGCCGCCTACAGCCAGGCCGGATGTTCTTGATCGATTTCAAGACCGGACGAATGATTCCAGACGACGAAGTCAAAAACGATATCGCCAGCAAACGGCCCTATGGCGAATGGCTAGCCCGTCAACGCATAGAACTTAGCGAACTGCCAAAAGCTACATCACACGGTCTTGATTCAGCTACGCTCAATCAACGCATGCAGGCGTTCGGATACACACAAGAAACCTTGCAGTTCATGCTCAAGCCGATGGTTACTGAGCTTCGTGATCCGGTAGGTTCGATGGGCAATGATGCTGCCTTAGCCGTCATGTCTACCAAGCCGCGCATGCTGTATGACTACTTCAAGCAGCGATTTGCGCAAGTCACTAATCCAGCCATTGATGCCATCCGCGAGGAAGTTATCATGGCACTCAATTGCTATATCGGGCCAGAAGCCAATCTGCTGGAAACCACCGAGGAACATGCGCATCGACTTAAGATTCCTCATCCGATATTGTCGAATGAGGAGCTAAGTGCTCTCAGAGAGATCGACCATCGTGGCTGGACGTCTACAGTCATCGATATCACCTTTCCGGCAGGCTCTGGCAAGCAGGGTCTGGTGGATGCACTGGAGAATATCAAACGTCAGGCTACTCAGGCTATCGTGGATGGGCACAGCCTGGTTATCTTGTCTGACCGCGGGATCAACGCACAACGAGTACCTATCAGCTCGCTTCTGGCCGTTGGGACCGTACACCACCATCTGAACGCGAATCATCAACGTTCGCGCATTGGTCTGGTGCTGGAATCGGGTGAGGCTCGCGAAGTCCACCATCACTGTCTGCTGGTTGGATTCGGTGTGGATGCGATCAATCCTTACCTGGCGTTTGAGGCCTTATGGGATGCAAGAGCCAGTGGGCAGTTTGACGGTATCGAACACGTTAACAGTGATCAAGACATTGTTAGCACCTATACCAAAGCTGCTGGCAAAGGCATTCTAAAAGTCATGGGCAAGATGGGAATCTCAACGCTGCAGTCGTATAAAGGCGCACAGATATTCGAGATTGTGGGACTGGATCAAGACGTCGTGGATCTTGCCTTTGTCGGTGCGGCTAGCCGCGTGAAGGGTGCAAATCTTGACATCATTGCTCAAGAGATGATGCGCCGTCATCAGTTTGGATACCCTTCTCGCGACACCCGCACCACGCAAGTGCTGCCCAACCCGGGTGATTTTCATTGGCGAAAGCATGGTGAAACCCACATGTGGGAGCCAACGTCGGTAATGAATCTTCAGGTGGCAGCGCGCACCAACAATGAAGACGCGTACTGGAAATTTGCCAAGCAGACTAACGAAGAAAACACTCGCAACGCCTGCTTACGTGGCTTATTGAAATTCAAGAAAGGCGCCAACGGTGGATCAATATCCATTGATGACGTAGAACCTGCCTCAGAGATTGTCAAACGCTTTGCCACAGGCGCCATGAGTTTTGGCAGCATCAGTGCTGAAGCGCATGAAACTCTGGCGGTTGCGATGAACAGGATTGGCGGAAAATCCAATACCGGTGAAGGTGGTGAAGATGCAAAGCGCTTTACACCGATGGACAACGGCGATTCAAAACGATCAGCCATCAAGCAGGTTGCCAGTGGACGATTTGGTGTCACCATCAACTACCTGAGCAATGCCGATGAATTGCAGATAAAGATTATCCAGGGCGCAAAACCAGGCGAAGGTGGTGAACTTCCCGGTGCCAAGGTCGACGATTACATTGCAAAGCTGCGCCATTCCACGCCGGGCGTCGGATTAATCAGTCCTCCACCACACCACGACATCTATTCCATCGAAGACATGTCGCAGTTAATTCATGATCTTAAAAACGCAAATCCCAAGGCTCGTATCAGCGTGAAGCTAGGTGCTGAGGTGGGTGTAGGCACGGTTGCAGCCGGTGTGGCAAAAGCTTTGGCCGATCACATCGTTATCGCTGGAGATTCGGGAGGCACTGGCGCCTCTCCTCTCACCTCTATCAAGCACGCAGGTGTGCCGTGGGAGCTAGGACTGGTTGAGACACACCAGACACTGGTGCTGAACAACTTGCGCTCACGCGTGGTCCTGCAAACAGATGGTCAGATAAAGACAGGTCGTGATGTGGCTATTGCAGCGTTACTGGGTGCCGAGGAGATTGGTCTGGCAACAGCCCCGTTGATCGCTCTGGGTTGCATCATGATGAGAAAGTGCCACCTGAATACTTGCCCGGTGGGAATTGCCACGCAAGATAAAGAGCTGCGCAAGAAATTTACCGGACAGCCAGAGCACGTTGTTAACTATGTGTTCATGGTGGCCAAAGAGCTGCGCATGATCATGGCCGAACTCGGATTCAAGACCTTTAACGAGATGGTGGGTCGTGTTGATGCGCTGGAAGTGGACGAAGCACTCAAGCATTGGAAATCAGAAGGACTCGATCTATCTGCCTTGCTAGAGGCTGTAACACCGCCCAAGGATTTTCTGGGGGCCTACCAGATACATCAGCAAGATCACGGTCTGGAGAAGGCACTGGACAATCAGTTAATTGAGCTTGCAGCCCCTGCTCTGACTTCTGGGACACCGGTCCATCACGAACTACCACTGGTTAATATCAATCGTGTGGTGGGTGGCATGCTCTCCAATAGAATCATCACTGATGTTGGGCCGCAAATGCTTCCCGATAACACCATCCACTTCAAGTTCAATGGACATGCCGGGCAAAGCTTTGGTGCATGGCTAGCCAAGGGTGTCACGCTGGAAGTGGAAGGCGACGCTAACGACTTCGTGGGCAAGGGCTTGTCTGGTGGACGAGTAATTGTGTATCCACCTCGCGTAAGCTCATTCAAGGCAGAAGACAACATCATTGCTGGCAACGTCATTTTGTACGGGGCAACCAGTGGAGAGTGCTTCCTGAACGGCGTGGTTGCTGAACGTTTCTGTGTGCGCAACAGTGGTGCTAATGCGGTGGTAGAAGGCGTTGGAGATCATGGCTGCGAATACATGACAGGCGGACGCGTTGTGGTGCTGGGAAGTACGGGGCGCAACTTTGCCTCAGGCATGAGCGGCGGTGTTGCCTACATCTGGAACACCGACGGAAAACTATCAGAGCGCTGCAATATGGATATGGTTGAGCTTGAGCCTCTTGTGGATGAAGAGGATATTCGAGAGCTGCATACCTTGATTGAAAAACACATTGCTTACACCGACTCTGCCGTTGCAACAACGATAATGGCAGATTGGGATGCGCAAATGCCGCACTTCGTTAAAGTCATGCCTCGTGACTACAAACGTGTTTTGCTGGAACAAAAAGAACGTGCACAAGCCGATAAAGCAGAACTAGCTAGCGTCTAGAACTGCCCTGGATAGTTGGCCAGTACCGCATTAGCTTGCAAGAAGCCTGCGGTGCTGGGTGTTGTCTTGATACATATAACTAACAATAACGACGTTAAAGAGTAACGGGTATGGGTAAGAACACAGGTTTTATGGAGATCAAGCGCGAAGCGGCGCCTTATCGTGCGCCTGCAATACGCTTGCTGGACTACTCTGAAATTTATACCGATCACGTTGATGCCAAATTGCAATCGCAAGGTGCTCGTTGCATGGATTGTGGCGTGCCTTTTTGTCAATCAGACAACGGTTGCCCGATTCACAATCTGATTCCCGAGTGGAACGATCTGGTGTACAAGGGGCATTGGAAAGAGGCGCTGGAGCGCCTTCATAAAACCAATAACTTCCCCGAATTCACAGGGCGTGTCTGCCCTGCCCCTTGCGAAGGGTCGTGTGTGTTGGGAATTAATGATCCTGCGGTAACCATCAAAAATATCGAGATGGCGATCATCGATCGCGGATTTGCTGAAGGTTGGGTAGTACCTGAACCCCCGGCAACCAGAACCGGTAAAACGGTGGCGGTAATCGGCTCAGGTCCTGCAGGACTCGCCGCGGCAGCACAGCTCAACAAGGCAGGCCATACCGTGTGTGTCTATGAGCGTCAGGATCGCGTTGGCGGACTGCTCACTTACGGCATCCCCAATATGAAGCTTGAAAAAGAGGATGTTGTTAGCCGTCGGGTTGATCTATTGAAAGCAGAAGGCATCCAGTTTCTGGTGAATCAGGATATTGGTGATGGTACCAACGGCACAGTGGATATTAATGAGCTGAAAAAAACCAATGACGCTGTGTTGCTGACCACAGGCGCTACTACGCCTCGTGACCTTCCTATACCCGGTCGCGAGTTGGACGGTGTGCATTTCGCCATGGATTTTCTCACCAGCAACACAAAGAGCCTGCTCGATTCCAATCATAGCGACGAAAACTACCTATCAGCTAAAGACAAAGATGTCATTGTTATCGGCGGTGGTGATACCGGTACCGACTGCATTGCCACCTCATTACGCCATGGCTGCAAGAGCCTGGTTAATTTTGAGGTGGTACCTCAGCCCCCTGAAACACGTGCTGATGATAACCCGTGGCCCACCTGGCCCAAGATTTTGCGCAGTGACTATGGGCACGAAGAATCAGCCAAGGTTTTTGGCAATGATCCTCGTGTGTACCAGATATCGTCGGTGGAATTCGTCGGTGAGAACGGCAAGCTGACAGCTGTAAACACTGTGGAAGTTGATTTTCAAGACGGTAAGTTTGTACCACGCCCCGGATCTGAGAAACAGTGGAAAGCAGATCTGATTCTATTGGCCATGGGTTTTCT
>JALZVU010000042.1 GCA_023301795.1 Granulosicoccus sp. | reverse complement strand
AGCTGCTAGTGCTTCTTTTACATCGATAAAGACGTCTTCAGTGGTTAGCACTTCAATGGAGCCGTCATCGCTGGCTATGATGTCGTCGGCTCCAGCTTCCAGGGCGGCTTCCATGACCTGATCTTCGTCGGTACCAGCGGGGTAATTGATGATGCCCTGCTTTTCGAATAGGTAAGAGACAGAGCCTTGCGCGCCCATGTTGCCGCCGAATTTGGTGAAGGCGTGCTTCACTTCAGAGACGGTGCGGTTTCGGTTGTCGGTCATGGTGTCGACCATTATGGCTACGCCGTTTACACCGTAGCCTTCGTAGCGGTTTTCCTCGTAGGCCACGTCGTCCAGCTCGCCGGCACCTTTTTTAATGGCTCGGTCGATGGTGTCTTTGGTCATGTTGCCGCCGAGTGCTTTATCCACGGCCAATCTTAATCTGGGGTTAGACCCCAAATCGGAGCCGCCCATTCTGGCTGCTACGTTGATCTCGCGGATTAGCTTGGTAAACAGCTTGCCGCGCTTGGCATCCTGTTTACCCTTGCGGTGCTGGATGTTGGCCCATTTACTATGTCCGGCCATTCACTGCCTCTCTTATGTATATCGGTAAAGTTAACGCTCTATTGTGGCTCAAATTGCACACATTCGCCAACTCTGCTAGAAACGAAATCGACCTACGCGCAAGAAGTGGGCAACGTAAACCGCACACTTTCTGGAAAATATCATGCCCGAATGCGACGATGGTATGCAGATGCGGTCGGTCGCGTTGTCGATAAGTGTTTCCTGATTTCTCACTACGCCGTCGCTGTCATCGCCTGCCGGATACAGGATTGCGGCTATTCCGAACCTGCCAGAGCCTGTGATGATGCCTAGTGGGCGGCTGTTGTTGAATTGGGGCGCGCCACCGAGTAAACCGCCTTGAGCGCTTTGGCCTAGCAGGCGTCGAAGGACGGTGCTACCGTGAATCCGGCTGGCAACATAGCTGCCTTTGACTGGTGAGCCAATAAGTACTGTTTTGCCCACAGGCAAGTCTGGAAACTGATCCAGAAGATGTAAAATAACGATACCGCCGAGGCTGTGGCCGACCAGATTGACGCGGTTGACTCCTAGCTCACCGATGCGGCGATGCAGTTCGCAGGCGTTTTCGGCCGGTGTTTTCTTCAAAAAATCGTAGCTAAAGGTGGTGGTGCGAAACCCTAGGGCACGCAGGCGCTTGCTCATGACGCTCATCATGAGTCCGTGCATCCAGATGCCGTGGACTAGTACGGTTACCTCATCTTGGATGGTATTTGGGGTGTTCATCGATTATATTGATGCAGAGAGGAGCTAGCGGGCGGGCCAGGGTGAGAAGTGAAACACAAAATCCGTACCACTACCGCTATTACCGATAATCAAGCACAGTCTTGCATAATCTTACGTCATCGTATGACAGTGGACATAAGCTCGAGATACTGCCAGCCGATAGTAATCAAACCTTTATAACGAACGGATCATCATCATGCGCAATCGAATCTTTGGTTCCATCTTATTGTGTGCAGCCAGTGTTTTCCTTGTCATCAACAGCGCTGCAGTCACGGCGGATGACCAGGGCGGTGGCTTTGTGAGCAAGAAATACTCAGTGGATGGTGGCTGGACCATAACCACCAGCGGTGACAAGACGCTGATTACTTTAGATGACACCTTCAAGACCAAGGGTGGCCCGGATTTAAAGATTTTCTTGTCTAAGCAGTCTATTGGCGAAGTAACCGGGAAAACAGCAACAAAAGATTCTGTGCTGGTGTCAGCGCTGAAGAGTAACAAAGGTACTCAAACGTACGAGCTTCCCGAGGGGATCAATCTTGATGACTATCAGTCGCTGCTGATTCATTGTGAGCAATACAGTGTGCTCTGGGGTGGTGCTGCGATCTAGCACCGCTGGCGATTAAGCTTCAGCCGACAGAATATTCTTCAATGTTGCCCTGTTGCTGTGTGAGCTTACTTTCGCAATCGCCTCAATAATCGGCAACCAGCAATATTCGACGTGCTCATTGGGATCGAGGACAACGTCGCAGCGCTCGGGAAGTTGCACGCTGAATTCATGCTCCAGATTTTCCACAACGCCTGGGGCGTAACGTTTACGCCACTCGTTTTTTATGGGGAAAGTCCTGGAGGATTGATGGTCGATGACCGGCACGTCTATGCCGGTTTCTTCTAACAGTTCTCTTTGAGCAGCATCAGCGGGGAGCTCACCGGCTTCCAGACTACCGGTAACTGACTGCCAGAATCCTTCTGGCGTTTTGCGGCAAATCAACAACACGTCCAGATCGACGGTGTACACCACCACCAACACAGATATTGGCCGTTTGAACAAAGACCGGACATTTGTCCGGCCCTCAGTACTATTGCTGTTATCAGGCATCCTGCTTGGCGTCAGCTTCCTTCGGTGCATCCTTGGCACGAGCACGAGTTCGAATATGCAAGTCTTTCATTTGCTGATCGCTCACACCACTGGGGGCGCTGGTTAGCAGGCAACTGGCGGTCTGGGTTTTGGGGAAAGCCATGACATCGCGGATGCTGTCGGCGCCACACATCAGCATGACCAATCTATCAAGACCAAAAGCAATACCGCCGTGTGGTGGTGCACCGTACTTCAGGGCTTCCAGCAAGAATCCAAACTTATCGGTGGCTTCCTGCTCGTCGATGCCCAGAACATCCAGCGCTTTTTGTTGCATCTCTGTGTCGTGAATACGAATGGAGCCGCCACCCACTTCAGTACCGTTTAGCACCATGTCGTAGGCGCGTGAAAGTACCTTGCCCGGATCATCGTCGAGTTGGGTTTGCCATTCTTCAATAGTGGTGGCATTGGGTGCTGTGAACGGGTGATGCAGTGCTTGCCAACGGTTCTCACGCTCGTCGTGTTCGAACATGGGGAAATCCACTACCCACAGCGGGCGCCAGGCGTCTTCCACCATCTCCATTTTCTTGCCAACTTCGATACGCAGTGCGCCCAGTGCTGCTTCCACAACGCTGATCTTGTCTGCGCCGAAGAAGATCAGGTCGCCATCTTCTGCACCGGTTCGGTCGATGATAGCTTGCAGTACATCGGCGGGGAAGAATTTGACGATGGGTGATTGCAGACCTTCAGGGCCAGCCTTGATATCGTTGCACTTGATGTAAGCAAGGCCCTTTGCGCCATAACGACCAACGAATTCGGTGTATACATCAATCTCTTTACGGGACAGCTTGTTGCCGCCCGGTACGCGTAACGCTGCTACCCGGCCTTTCGGGTTTTTGGCAGGCTCGGCGAATACTTTGAAATCCACGCCTGCTACGAGGTCGGATAGCTCGGTGAGCACCAACGGTATGCGTAGGTCAGGCTTGTCAGAGCCGTAGTTGAGCATGGCGTCAGCGTAGCTCATACGGGGGAATGAACCCAGATCGACGTCCAGCACGTCTTTAAACAGGGTGCTCATCATCGATTCCATCGTGCTCATGATGGTCTCTTCGTCAATGAAGGACATCTCGATATCCAGCTGTGAGAATTCTGGCTGGCGATCCGCACGCAGGTCTTCATCACGAAAGCAGCGAGCTACCTGATAGTAACGGTCGATGCCGCCCATCATCAGTAGCTGTTTGAACAGCTGGGGGGACTGGGGCAGCGCGTAGAATTCACCAGGGTGATTTCGGCTGGGCACCAGATAGTCGCGAGCGCCCTCGGGCGTGGCACGCGTGAGCATGGGAGTGTCTACTTCAATGAAACCATCATCTTCCAGGGCATGGCGAAGCTGGCGGACGACGCGGGCTCGCAGGCGCAGACGTTCTTGCATCTCAGGTCGACGGATGTCGATGTAGCGAAACTTCAAGCGGTTCTCTTCGCTGACGTTGGTGTCGTCCAGCTGGAACGGCGGTGTGACTGCGCGGTTGAGAATTTCAATCTCGTGGCCCAGTACTTCGATCTCGCCAGTTGTCATGTCCGGATTGACGGTACCTTCGGGGCGATCACGCACTTTACCGGTAATGCGCAGAACAAATTCATTGCGCACCTCTTCGGCGAGCGCAAACGCCTCAGCACGATCCGGGTCGAACACCACCTGGACAAGGCCGGTGTGATCTCTCAGATCGATGAATATGACGCCGCCATGATCGCGTCGACGATGAACCCAGCCACAGAATGAGACCTGACTGTCCAGCTGTTCTCGGGTGATAACACCACAGGGGTGTGTACGCATGAAGACCTCAACGTGCAAAAGATGCAATTGTAGATAGTTATCTTGCTCGCAACCAGCGATAATCCGCCGCTTGACTCATTAATTTTGGACTTTTCATGCCTCAGTTTCATGTCTATGGTGTTGGTAACGCTCTGGTCGACCTCGAATACGAGATTCCCGAGACGCTACTCACAGAACTTAACATCGACAAAGGGTTGATGACTCTTATCGAAGAGGAGCGTCATCACGAGCTTCTGCAAAAGCTATCTCACATCGATTCTCGCCCATGCGGCGGGGGTTCTGCGGCCAATACCATCACTGCTGCCGCGCAATTAGGTTCAAAAGCTTTCTACTCTTGCAAGGTGGCCAACGACTCCACGGGTGATTACTACTTGAAAGATCTGGCGGCTAGTGGAGTACAAACTAACCTGTCCAGTGGTGCTCTGGATGAAGGGCATACGGGAAAATGTATTGTGCTGGTTACTCCTGATGCGGAGCGCAGCATGAACACGTTTCTGGGTATTACACGACAGATAAGTGTGGCTGAGCTGGATGAAGCTGCCATCAAAGACTCACAGTATGTATACATCGAAGGCTACCTGGTGCCGGAAGTAAATGCTCGGGCAGCGGCTATTAAGGCGCGTGAAGTTGCACAGGCAGCGGGTGTTAAGACATCGCTGACATTGTCGGATGCCAATATGGTGAACTTTTTCAAGGACGGGTTGCTGGAGATTGTCGGCGATGGCCTTGATATGGTGTTCAGCAATGAAGAGGAGGCGCGTCTGATGTTTGGCGCTGATTCCATTGAAGATGCGGTTACCGGGATGAAAGGAATTGCCGGGCAGTTTGCTATCACTCGCGGTGCAGAAGGTGCGCTTGTTTTCGATGGCAAGGAGCTTCACGAGGTACCGGCTGCGAAAGTAACCCCTCTGGATTCAAACGGTGCGGGTGATATCTACGCGGGCGCGTTCATGCATGGGCTGACGAACGGAATGTCATTTACTCAGTGTGCTGAGCTTGCGGGTGCCGCAGCCACGAAGCTGGTGCAGCAAATGGGCGCACGTTTGACGAATGAGCAGATGCAGACTCTAGGCAAGCAGTTTTCGTAAAGGACCTTCCATGATGCCGTCAATCCCCAAAGGCAGCCCGGTTACGCTGACGCTGATCGCAATCAACCTCGTGTTGTTCGCCGCTCAGTTTGCAACGCAAGACATGCTCACTAATATGGGCCTACTGTACGGGCCCTATGTGCAAGGTGGGCAATACTGGCGCATTCTGAGCTCAGGGTTTTTGCACGGTAGCATTCTGCATATTGGCTTTAATATGTATTTGCTATTCATGCTCGGGCCGCAACTGGAACAAAGTTTTGGCAGTTTGAAATTCAGTCTGATGTATTTCGGTGCTTTGTTTGGTGGTGCGCTAGCGGTGCTGCTATTTGGCTTTACCCAGCCTACGCTGGGTGCCTCAGGCGCGGTACTTGGTTTGGCGGGAGCGATGTTTGTTGCGCTTTGGAGGCAAGGTGTCAGTCCGCACAAATCGCCAGTATTTGGCTTGGTGGTGCTGAACCTTGCCCTGCCGTTACTGGTCCCCGGCATTTCGTTTTGGGGCCACTTCGGCGGTGTCGTGGCTGGGGCTGCAATGAGCTTTGTGCTGGTATCAACGAGAAGTCTCTCTCAAGGGACGGCACTTGTGGTTGTCATGGCAGCTGGGTGCTTGTTTGTGCCGCAGATGATGGGTTAAACCAGCGTAATATTTTTTTCTATTTGCGTAACGGTGCCGTCATCATCGATCCATGTGAATTTAAACGTCCCGGCCTGCGCTACGCGCGCGGTAAATTCAAAAAAGGGATTGGCTGAAATAGCAGTATCGAGATCACACGAGAAAACCAGCTCGCCATTAAATTCACAGGTGAACGTGTGGATGATTTTTCGCGGTATCAGCTCGCCATCACGACCGATATGAAACCCTGAATCCATTTTGTGGCTCAACAGGGTTTTTATCGTAATGATCTCACCTGCCGTAGCTGTAGCCGGTACTTTTACTCGTGGTTTAGACACCGCAGCCACCAATGGTCACTTTTACTGCCTTAACGGCCTTGTGATAAGACCCGTCGCTCATCCTCGCCAAAGCCAGAACATCCTGGGTGCGTGCGAGGCGCATGCGCGTGGATACGCTGGCGCGTCCGCTGGCAGGAGTGAAATGAAAGGTGGAAATTCTAAGATTGGGGTTTTCTTCGGCTAACACTAAAACCGACGTTACGTAATCGTCATGGCTCATCGGGCTTTCAACCGTGACGCTCATCGGCACGCTAAAACCGTTTTCAGCAACATCCGGGATATCTAAAACCACCCTACCCGTTTGCAACGTGTTGCCTTGCGTAAAATCGTTGATAAGCGTTTCAATATCTTCCACAGCGGCGAACGCACGAGAGTTGATCGCGCCGTTGATACCAAAGAAACTGGCCAATGCCAAACTGGCTGAAGTGCTCAGCAAGTTGCGTCTCGTCGGGCAGTAATTTGTTGATGAATGATGAGTGCTCATGGGCTCACTATATCGTATGACAACGCTTGCGCCAGCATAACGTCTCGCAATGCAGCAATGAGCATGGATACTTATGAAAAGTAGTGTCCAAACAACCTAGGCCGATACCGATGTTACTCTGGGCTAATCCTATTGGAGAACGGCACTATGGCGACTCGACCTGATGACACATCACCTGCTTCAATTCACGACAGCGAACTGATTGATGCTATTCGCCACGCCCTACCACGTGCGTTGAGTGAAGAACATAGACAACAACTCGAGGCTTTTGTTCCAGCCTACTTCGGGACCATGTCAGCCGCTGAACTTGCTGAACTCTCAGCCGAGGATCTCGCTGGCATGGCGTTGTCACACTGGCAGCTGGCGAAAGTGCGTGATAACGACCAACCCGTGTTTCGCGTACTCAATCCCAGTTTCGAGGTTCAAGGGTGGCACTCTCTCCACTCAGTTGTTCAGATTGTAGCTAATGACCAGTCATGGCTTGTCAGTTCTCTACAGGCCACCCTGGCTCGTGAAGGCCATATTATTCACCGGTTGGTACACCCAGTGCTGTCGGTGTCACGTGATACACAAGGTCAATGGCAGAAGCTCAATAATGACGATCAGGACGATGATCAAAAAGAGTCGTTAATACATATCGAGATTGATGCGCTTCCCGAAACCGAGCACGCCGCGCTCGAGCAATGTATCGACGTCATGTTTCGCACCCTCTCGTTGGTAAAACAAGAAGCTGCGACACTGAGTTCGCGTCTTACTGATATGGCAAAAGCTATGGATAATCCTGAGCTATCGGCGTTTTTGACATGGCTCGATCAAGATCAGTTTGCCTGCCTCGGTGCTGCAACGCTAAAGGTTTCAGATGGTTTCACCGTCTTGCACGATACAGCAGGCATCCTTGCTACAGCACCTGATAGCGACCCGTGGACTACCGCCTGTCTGCTCCCTGAAGGACTGAACTTGTCGCAAATGGATAGCAGGCTCGCGCTGGAACCATTGGTTGTGTGCAAAGCTGGCAAGGCATCACCTGTCATACGCGATGAGCCTGCAGATCTTGTCATACAAGCAGTTCGGGATGCCAAAGGCAAACTCACACACATTCATTGCTTGCTAGGTATCTTTGTAACGGGCTTGCAAAACGAGGCTGTCAATAATATTCCGTGGATGCGGGAGCGCGTCAGCAGGGTAATTTCAGCATCACAAACTCACGCAGATTCTCATGATGGGAAGGCCATTGCTGCAACGTTACGTGGCTTGCCTCGCGACATGCTGATGCAAACGAATAGCCGCGATTTGCTGTCGATGGCGACGGGTATCGTGGCACTACAGGAAAGAGCTCAAGTGCGCCTCTTCAGCTCTAACGATGCGTTGGGGCGTTTCAGTAATTGCCTTGTTTATATTCCACGTGATGCTTACGGTCGCATGCTCCGACTGCAAATTGAAAAACTGCTGGTAAATCATATCGATGGCATCAGCGCAGGCTTTGACATGCGCTTCTCGTCCGAATCGCCTCTGGCAAGGCTGCACTTTGTAATTCAGAAAAAACCGCCTTACGATCGACGTATCGATTGGCCTGCCATAGAGCAGCGAATAAGAGCGGCAGCAATCACTTGGAATGACAGGTTAGAGACAACGCTGCGGGACCGTCATGACGAGATCACAGCCATGCAATTGCATAGACGTTACTGCAATGCATTTTCCTCGGCTTTTAAAGAAGATTTTACCGCCGGAATAGCGGCAGCTGATATCGACTTTATCGAAAAGCATCTGCCCGATGATGCACCGGTGATGAGTTTCTTCAGGCACACCGTGTCCGATAGCAGCTCGGTCAGTTTCAAGCTCTTTGCTCGACACAAACAAGTGTCACTGTCTGATGTCATACCGGTCATCGAAAATATGGGACTGCGAGTGGAGTCTGAACGCCCGTATGAGCTAAAGCGTCATGAGTCAGAGACGGTATGGATGCACGAATTCACGGTACATCAGACCGGCAATGTGACTGCGGATGCAAAGGATGACACCGCGCAGCGTGTGCAAACAGCGTTTGATCATATCTGGCGCGGCGATGTGGAAAACGATGGTTTTAACAGACTGATGCTGGAGGCTTCGCTTACATGGCGTCAGGTCGTGATACTGCGAGCGCTGTGTAAGTATCTACTGCAGATTGATGTGCCGTTTTCACAAACCTACATGATCGATAGTCTTGTGGCTAACGCATCTATAACGCGCCTTCTCGTTGAATTATTCGAGCAACGGTTCAAGCCTGGTGCAAGCCCCAGTTCAAGCCCTGCAATGACGTCGCTGCTCGACAAAATCGATCAGGCACTGGATACCGTGGTTAGTCTTGACGAAGACAGAATATTGCGGGGGTACAAAAATCTTATATTGGTTACGCTTCGCACGAATGCTTATCGCACGGACGAATCTGGCGAACTGCGTGAATTCCTGTCTTTCAAGTTTGACTCCAGATCAGTGACAGATTTGCCTTTGCCGCGGCCCAAATTCGAGATCTTTGTGTACTCGTCCAAAGTAGAAGGTATTCATCTACGCGGTGGGTCGGTGGCGCGCGGTGGGCTGCGCTGGTCAGATAGAAGAGAGGACTATCGTACCGAGGTATTAGGATTGATGAAGGCACAGATGGTGAAGAATGCCGTTATCGTGCCGGTTGGATCCAAAGGTGGTTTTTACGTCAAAGCGGCCTTGCCTGCTGAGCGGGAAGCCATGATGGAGGTTGTCGTTCAGTGTTACCGCACTTTTTTAAGTGGCCTGCTGGATGTTACTGACAATCTCGATGGTAGCGCGGTGATACCGCCAACTGATGTGGTGCGTTATGACGGCGACGATCCCTATCTGGTTGTTGCTGCAGACAAGGGCACTGCTACATTTTCAGATTTCGCCAATGATGTAGCCAAGCAATATGGATTCTGGCTGGGTGATGCGTTCGCTTCGGGGGGCTCTGTAGGTTATGACCATAAGAAAATGGGTATTACTGCACGTGGTGGCTGGGAGTCGGTCAAGCGGCATTTTCGTAATTTAGGCGTGAATACGCAGGCCGACGAATTTACCGTTGTCGGCATTGGCGATATGGCGGGAGATGTGTTTGGCAACGGAATGTTGTTGTCTGAAAAAATCCAGCTGGTGGCGGCATTCAACCACATGCATATCTTCATTGATCCTAAGCCCGATAGTGCGGCCTCGTTTGCTGAACGCGAGCGCTTGTTTGCACTACCGCGTTCAAGCTGGACTGATTATGATGAGTCACTAATATCGGCGGGCGGGGGTATCTATTCGCGTCAGGCCAAGCAGATTGAGCTTTCAGCTGAAGCTCAGGCAATATTGGGTACAGACCAACAGAAACTGACGCCAACGGCATTGATTTCGATTATTCTCAAAGCCCCTGTCGATCTTCTGTGGAACGGTGGTATCGGCACTTATGTCAAGGCGCGAAGCCAGACACATGCGGATGCGGCAGACCGAGCCAATGATTACCTGCGTATCAATGGTAATGAGCTACGTGTGCGCGTGGTCGGTGAAGGCGGGAATCTGGGCTTTACGCAATTAGGCCGGATCGACTACGCCCAATCAGGTAATCAAGGCAAGGGGGGATTGATCTATACCGATGCCATTGATAACTCTGCAGGCGTTGATTGTTCGGATCATGAGGTCAATATAAAAATTCTGGCTAATGCCATTGTTGCCAGCCAGGACATGACCATCAAGCAGCGCGACCAGCTTCTAGAATCAATGACTGATGAAGTTGGCACCCTTGTATTAATGGATAACTATCTACAAACGCAATGTATTGATTTGTGTGTTGTTGATGGAAGTGCTGCACTAAACGAGCAATCGCGTTTCATGCAGTACCTGGAATCCATCGACAAACTGGACAGGGCTATCGAGTACTTGCCTGATGCTGACGAAATTGCAGATCGACTGGTCAATGACAAACCGCTGTCTCACCCAGAGATTGCAGTGCTGGTGTCATATAGCAAGATGGTGATGTTTGATGAGCTTATGGACGGTGACTTCACCGACGATCCGGCGCTGGAAATTGTCCTGACAGATTACTTTCCAAATGCCTTGCAACAAGGACATAAAACCCAGATTCTCGAGCACCGGCTGCGCCGGGAGATTATTGCCACAGTGGTCACCAATGATGTGGTGAATCGTTTGGGGCCGACGTTTGTATTCCGCATGCAGGAAGAGCTTAATGCAACGGCTCGTGATGTGGCATCAGCCTTTGTTGCTGTGAAAGAGATATTCAGGCTCTCACAACATTGGCAGGCCATTGAGGCACTGGACAATCAGATTAGCTCCAGCGATCAGTACGCCATGCAGATTCTGGTACGTGGCCTGGTGGAGCGTTCTACGCATTGGCTGATTCGCAATCGGCGATCACGAGGTGACATCAAGGGACTCATCAATCATTTTCGTCCAGGGCTGGACGAGCTTGTAGCCTCTATGCCTGATTGTCTGTCCGATACTGAAAAACTCACACTGGATCAGCGTGTAGATCACTTTACGAATACCGGTGCCCCTGAATCGACTGCGGCAATGGTGGCCCGTGTGGTGCCGTTGTCGTCCTCGCTAGATATTGTGGAAATCGCCAATACGCTGGAACAATCAGTACCTGGCACTGCAGCTGTGTATTTCACTATCGGGCAACATCTGGAGCTCAGTTGGTTACGGGAGCGTATTGGCTCGTTAGTGTCCACATCGCACTGGCACAAGCTGGCAACATCGGAATTGCGTAGCAATCTGCACCTGCAGCAACGGCAGCTGTGTGCTGAGATTGCAGGTATGACCGAGCAAGATCAATCAGCTTCAGAGCGTGTTCTTGACTGGTCAAAACGCAACGCAACGGCTACAGAGAAATACGGTGCACTCGTGGCAGAGATGAAAGTCAGCTCTTCTATCGACTTTGCCATGCTGTCGCTAGCCATCAATGAGGTCCACAAGCTACTTCGCTCGGACAGTCCTCTGGCGGGGTAGTACAATGAGAGTGACCGTCTTACAAGGCCCGCCCCTACCCACTGGAGTTTGTTAATCATGCCACTTTCCAATGTCGTCCTTGTCCTACTTATCGGGCTCGTTCTGGGCGTCATCGCATCGGTGGCATTGAAAAGCCGTGGGGTGGTATTTGTTGTCAACATTGTGCTGGGGATACTGGGGGGCTGTGTCGGTGCCTTTGCCCCTTTCATTCTGGGCAACGCGCTGAGCATTGAGGTCAATACGCCTGCGTACTTGCTCCGCGCTTTGCTAGGCGGGTTCGTGCTGGTGTTGCTAGCCTCGCTATTTCGTCCAGTGAAACTACGAGGTGCTGTGTAAATATGGACGTCAGCGGCGATTTTCAGGACATTCTTATTAACTTTGACGACGGTGTGGCTTGGCTCACATTTAACAGACCTGAAAAGCTCAATAGCTTTACTGCCAATATGCATGCTGAAGTACGCGAGGTAATGGGCCGTATCCAGCAGTCACCAGCAGTGCGATGCCTAGTCATTAGTGGCGCAGGGCGTGGCTTTTCGGCGGGTCAGGATCTGGCCGAAGTCGATTTGTCGGCGTTGGGTGCGGTGGTTGAACGTGACTATAACCCTCTGCTTCGCACGATCACCACGCTGAACATTCCGGTTATTGCCAGTGTGAATGGCGTGGCAGCAGGTGCTGCGGCCAATCTGGCCCTGGCCTGCGACATCGTTCTGGCGGCCCGCTCGGCCAAATTCATACAGTCGTTTCACCATGTGGGCCTAGTACCTGATGGTGGTGGAACCTGGACGCTGCCTCGATTAGTGGGCATGGCACGCGCCACCGCCCTGTGCATGACGGGTGAGCCTGTGACAGCCGAACGTGCAGAAAACTGGGGCATGATCTGGCGTTGTGTCGATGATGAGCAATTGAAAACAGAGACTACAGCTTTGGCCCACCGCCTTGCTAATCAGGCAACCGTGGGGCTCAGCTACACCAAAATGCTGCTCAGATTTTCCCAGACCCGGACCCTAGAAGACCAGTTGAATCTGGAACGCGATTTTCAAGAAGCCGCCAGCAAGACGGACGATTTTTCGGAAGGTGTGGACGCATTTCTGAATAAGCGTAAACCATCGTTTCAAGGGCGCTAAGCCCGCAGACTGGCCCACACACAATACGTAGCCAGTCTTCCCTGATTTTCACTATCAGGCTCAAGTTTTGCTCAGCACAGCTGTGCCGAAATGGAAAAGTGTCGCGAATCGACGAGTTGAAGTCGTGACTGTCTCATTCCGCTCTTTCGGTAAGCCAGCGTCAATGGCTACTATTCTCCTTAATAGAGGCGCGTGCGATTCCCATGGCAGAACAAGACAATTTCGACGACGAAGAAGACATCATTCTTAGCGAACTCAGCACCGATGAGCTGGTTGAGCAAATGCATGATGATCTCTACAACGGCCTTAGAGAAGAGATCGTAGAAGGTACCAATATTCTTCTGGAACGCGGCTGGGGACCTGACAAAGTTCTCAACGATGCTCTGGTTGAAGGAATGCGCATTGTGGGTATCGATTTCCGCGATGGTATTTTGTTTGTACCGGAAGTGCTGATGGCTGCCAACGCCATGAAGGGCGGCATGGGAATCCTTCGCCCGTTGTTGGCCGAAACCGGCGCTGAATCTATCGGCAAGGTAGTCATCGGGACCGTCAAGGGCGATATCCATGATATTGGTAAAAACCTAGTGGGCATGATGCTCGAAGGTGCAGGATTTGAGGTCATTGACATCGGCATAAACAATGCCGTTGAGAAATACCTGGAAGCGCTCGAAGAGCACAAGCCCGATATTCTCGGAATGTCTGCTCTACTGACCACCACCATGCCTTACATGAAAGTGGTTATTGACACTCTTAAAGAGCAAGGCATGCGTGATGACTTTATCGTGCTGGTTGGTGGTGCTCCGTTGAACGAAGAATTCGGAACCGCTGTAGGTGCAGATGCGTACTGCCGTGATGCTGCCGTGGCGGTAGAGACAGCAAAGTCCATGATTGCCGAACGCAGAATGGCTAGCTGAGAACTGCCGCTTTGGGGACGGCACTGCCAGCAAAGCGCACACTAATTATCGCCTGTGGTGCAATCTCGCACGAGCTGATGGCGGTTATCAAGGCTAACCGCTGGCAGCACATAGATGTGCAATGCCTACCCGCACATTGGCACAACACACCAGAGCGCATTACGCCTGGTGTCGAGGAAAAAATACAACAGTACAGGGATCAGTACGCGCAGATTTTCGTGGCATACGCCGACTGCGGTACAGGAGGACTGCTGGATAACATGCTCAGCAATTACAGCATAGAGCGCCTACCCGGTGATCATTGCTATAGTTTTTTTGCAGGCAAGGAAGTGTTCGATGCCATGGCAGAGGCTGAGCTCGGCACCTTCTATCTGACCGATTACCTGGTCGATCATTTCCAGCGTCTGGTCATGGATGGGTTGGGTATCACGAAGCACCCGGAACTGCGCGATCAGTATTTTGCCAATTACACACGGCTACTGTATCTGCGGCAGGACACACAGAGTTGTAATAGTACAAAGCGTTTGGACAAAGCAAAAGATGCAGCCCAGTCACTGTGTCTTGAACTCCATGTACAAGACACAGGGCTGACGCGTTTTGAACAGACGCTATCAGGTATACACGTAACATCGAGCTCGAAACCATGCCCGAACTGATCAAAATCTACTGGCGCGATATCCCCTCACAGGTTACCGCCAAAGCTGGGCGCAAGACAGCCAAGGTCATGTTGCCTGCCCGCTTTCAGGAAGCCATAGATCGCGCTGCGATGCGTGCGGGCAAAGGCTCAAGCGATGCCTATCTTGAAGACTGGCGTCGCGATCGAAGCCCGTGTAATAGCGAATTACAGGCAGTTGCCGATAGCGCAGCTGAAGAGCTACTCGCCTACTACAACGATACCTACCTGGAAGCGCTCGTGAAAGCCAAGGGTGTGGCGGACAATGTCAGTGCCGATATAAAACCCACTGGGCTCTGACGATGTACTTTTTGCGCAAGTGGTCTGTTCGCAATGCACGCCTGCTCGAAGTTGCCTATGAGCTTGTAGAGCGCGGCCTACTGATATCAGCGCCATTACTGACAAAGCTTGGACATTCGAGATTGGAGACGCCTGTTGCAGCGGTTGAGAAAGTGATCAAAGGTGCATTGTTTGATTGCCAGATGTGTGGGCAATGCGCACTGAGCAGTACGGGGATGTCCTGCCCCATGAACTGCCCCAAGTCTATTCGCAATGGTCCCTGTGGCGGGGTACGTGAGAATGGGCATTGCGAGGTAAAACCTGAGATGCGCTGCGTTTGGGTGGACGGCTGGGAAGGCTCAAAACGGATGAAGGCAGGCGGTGAAATTGCCAACGTGCAGTTTGCTGTTGATTATCGGCTGCAGGGAAAATCATCATGGTTACGAGTGGTGCGTGAAAAAACACAGGAAACCTCTGCATGACTGCCGAGACGAGCACCCAGACAGAACCCGTCCCTGGCTATCCCTTGTCGGTAATGCCAGGCCACAGCTCACCGGGGCGGTTGGAGCGCATGCTGCGCGCTGGGCACTTTGTTGTTACCAGTGAGTTAGCCCCCCCTGATAGTGCAGATCCGGCTTTAGTGTATGAGCGTGCAGCCTATTTTGACGGCTATGTCGATGCGATTAATGCAACTGATGGCAGTGGCGCGCATTGTCACATGGGATCTTTGGCGGTTTGCGCGTTATTGACTCGCTTGGGTTATGCACTGATTCAACAGATATCCTGTAGAGATAAAAATCGAATCGCCATTCAGGGCGACATTCTGGGAGGTGCTGCGATGGGTGTGTGCAACATGCTTTGCCTGTCAGGCGATGGCGTGCAAACCGGTGACCACCCAGAAGCTAAACCAGTGTTTGATCTTGATTGCATGTCGCTGTTGGACATCGCCAGAACCATGCGTGACAAATCGACTTTCCAAAGCGGCCGTAAGCTTTCCGATCCGCCGCGCGTGTTTCTGGGTGCTGCGGCCAATCCCTTTGCAGAACCTTTCGACTGGCGGCCGCATCGACTCGCCAAGAAAATAGCAGCTGGCGCGCAGTTTGTGCAGACACAATACTGCTATGACGTACCCAGGCTGCGCGAATACATGGCTAAGGTGACAGATCTTGGCCTGAGCGACAAAGTCTTCATCATCGTCGGTGTCGGACCGATAGCGTCTGCGCGAACCGGCGAATGGATACGCAGCAATGTACCGGGTGTCCATATACCCGACACGGTTATCAATCGCCTGAAAGGGGCGGATGATCAAAAGGCTGAAGGGCAATCACTGTGTGTGGAGCTGATTCAGGAGATCCGTGAAATACAAGGTGTTGATGGCGTGCATGTCATGGCCTACCGACAAGAACAATCTGTCCCCGACATCGTCAAACGCTCAGGCGTGCTTGACGGCCGAATCCCCTGGCACCCACGCCTCTACGACGGCGATACCACCGTCCAGCAACATATGGAAAGTATCCAATGACTAACACGGTCATAAGCTCTGCCACGCGCGAACATGTTATCGGGCCTGACAATGCCTTTACCATTATTGGTGAGCGCATTAATCCAACCGGCCGTAAAATTCTGGCCGAGGAGATGAAAGCGGGTGACTTCAGTCGCGTGGAGGCTGATGCACTGATGCAGGTTGCCGCTGGTGCACAGATGCTGGATGTTAATGCAGGAATACCGCTTGCGGATGAGCCTGCACTGCTGGCACAGGCAATTAAACTGGTGCAATCCATTACGGATGTCCCGCTGTCTATCGACTCCTCCATCATTGAGGCACTGGAGGCTGGACTGGCTGTTTATCAAGGCAAACCCTTGGTAAATTCTGTAACCGGCGAGGACGAAGTGCTGGAACGTGTATTACCGCTTGTGGCTAAATACAAAGCGGCGGTGGTAGCTATTTCAAACGATGAGACAGGTATTTCTGAAGATCCTGAAGAACGTTTCAAGGTGGCTAAAAAAATTGTTGAACGCGCAGCTGACTATGGAATTCCTGCATCGGATGTTGTTATTGACCCCTTGGTGATGCCGATTGGCGCCATGCGTTTTGCAGGGCGTCAGGTGTTTGATATTCTAGGACGCATTCGCAAAGAATTAGGCTGTAATACCACCTGCGGCGCATCTAACGTTAGCTTTGGTTTACCTGAAAGAAACGGTATTAACGGTGCGTTCTTGTCCATGGCAATCAGCGCAGGCATGACATCTGCGATTACCAATCCATGCCATGAAGAGGTCATGCGCTCAGTGATGGCAGCTGATGTCCTGATGGGTAACGATGCAGATTGCCTGGCGTGGATTCGCAAGTACCGACCACCAGCCTCCGATGCTGAAGGGGCGATACGCGGCCGACGCACCAGTAAGCGTCGTCGAGCCACCTGATCACTTTTTAATCGTATTCACCTGTTTTTAATCGTATACACCTGACTCCAATGAACGCAGAAGTTATGGACATCGACGTCACTCAGGCAAATGTCGTCTTCACCCCAAGCGGCAAGCGCGGCCGTTTTGCTATTGGCACCTCGGTCTTGCAAGCTGCACGCAATCTGGGTGTGGATCTGGATTCGGTTTGTGGCGGTCGCGGGCTGTGCGGGCGTTGTCAGGTGTCGTGTCCTGAAGGTGAATTTCCCAAGCACAACATAGTTTCATCACTCGCTCATCTGAGTGACGGTACACGTGTTGAAGCTCGCTACGAGCGAATTCACGGTGCCTTTGTCGAAGGGCGACGACTTGGCTGTCAAGCGACTATTCAGGGCGACCTGATTATTGATGTCCCAGCCGACAGTCAGGTACATAAGCAGGTTATTCGCAAAGCACTTGATCACGCTAACATTACGGTTGACCCTGCTGTACGCCTTTATGTAGTGGACGTTCAGGAGCCGGACATGCACGATCCGTCAGGCGACTTGCGGCGGCTAAAAATTGCACTTGAGTCTGAATGGCAACTCAGTAATTTGCACGCAGCACTACCACTGTTAAAAAGCCTGCAAAACGCATTGCGCGAAGGCAAATGGCAAGTGACAGTCGCGGTGCATGAAGATCGGGACATCCTTGCAATATGGCCAGGCTTTAAACAATCCGTTTATGGGCTTGCTATCGATGTGGGCTCCACCACTATCGCAGGCCATCTGGCAGAGCTTGGCACCGGCAAAGTACTGGCCAGTAGCGGTGCCATGAATCCGCAAATTCGCTTTGGTGAAGATCTAATGAGCCGGGTCTCCTACGTCATGATGAATCCGGGTGGCGATAAAGATATGACCGAGGCTGTTGTTGGCGCTATCAATACACTGATTCTCGATGTAAGCCAGCAAGCAGGCATTTCTTCTGAAGACATTCTGGAAATGAGTTTTGTAGCCAACCCTGTCATGCACCATTTGTTGTTGGGAATAAACCCTGTAGAGCTGGGCGGTGCGCCTTTTGCCTTGACCACCGATGAGGCACTGACCCTGGATGCCTCAACCATGGGCATACAGGCACACCCGCAGTCCAAGGCCTACCTTCTACCCTGTGTTGCCGGGCATGTGGGAGCAGACACTGCAGGTGTGGTGCTGTCAGAGCAGCCGCAAAAGCTTGACGAAATGACCTTGCTGGTGGACGTTGGCACCAATGCCGAAATCGTATTGGGCAATTCAACACGTCTGCTGGCATGCTCGAGCCCTACAGGCCCTGCCTTTGAGGGCGCACAAATCAGCGGCGGGCAGAGGGCCGCGCCCGGGGCTATTGAACGCGTACGCATAGACCCGGACACTCTAGAGCCTCGCTTCAGCGTCATTGGTAGCGATACCTGGTCCAACGATGCCAGCTTTATCGAGGATACTGCCAGCATTGGTGTTACCGGCATTTGCGGGTCTGGCATTATCGAGGTAGTGGCTGAGATGTTCCTTGCCGGCATCATCGATTCCGATGGCGTAGTCGACGGCTCAAAGGCTGGGATTAACCCGCGCATTGAGGCGAACGAGCGAACCTTTTCATACTTACTCCATGCAGGAGATGTCACAGTACGCATCACGCAAAACGATGTGCGTCAGATTCAACTTGCAAAAGCTGCGCTGTATGCCGGCGTCAGACTTCTAATGGACAGGCTAGGCATTGACTCGGTGGAACGTATTCGCCTTGCAGGCGCATTCGGCAGTCACATTGATGTGAAATATGCCATGGTACTCGGCCTTATTCCCGACTGTGATCTGGCGCAAGTCAGCTCTGCAGGTAACGCCGCAGGCACTGGTGCGCTGATGGCCTTGCTAGACCGAAAAGCCCGTCAGAACATAGAACAGGTTGTGCGCCATATTGAGAAAGTGGAAACCGCAGTAGAACCTGCTTTTCAGCAGCATTTTGTTGAAGCGATGGCATTTCCGCACAAAACTGCACCCTTTACGCTCTTGGGGCGAGTGGTCAATCTGCCGGCACCCTCCTCCTCACAACCGGTGCGGCGTCGAAGAGTGAGACGCTGAGCACACAGGTTACACAGCCTGACAATAATGCTATAAAGCAGTACAGAAACTAACTCTAAGTTGAGGAATCCCATGCGCCAAACACGTAGCCTGCCCGTGAGCCGTAGAAAATTTCTAGCCGGTGCTGCCGCTGTTGGCATATCGTTCAAAATTCCTAAAGGAGCCCTTGCCGATGGTGGCAAAGTCAACTTCTACAACTGGGATACCTACATCGGTGAGAACACTATTGAACAGTTTGAGGAAAACTCGGGCGTAGAAGTCCAGTACGACCTGTTTGCCGATAATGACGAGCTATTTGCAAAACTACGCGGTGGCAATCCCGGATACGACCTCATTGTTCCTACCAACGATTATGTTGAACGTATGATCGTGGCAGAGATGCTAATGAAACTTGATCATTCCAAGATCCCGAATATAGCTAACATTGACAAAGGATTTATGGATCCTGCGTTTGATCCTGGCCGTGAGTACAGCCTTCCCTACTTGTGGGGAACTATCGGTATTGGCTATCGAAAATCAGCGGTAGAGACTGTACCCAGTTCATGGAATGACATTCTCAGCTCTGATCAATATGCCGGCAAAATCGCTTTACTCAGCGAACCTCAAACTGTCTTGCAGGTGGCTTTGAAAGCCATGGGCAAATCGCTGAACGACTGGACTGACGAAAACATCGCCGCAGCAGAGGAAATGATCCGCAACCAGAAAGACAACATTGTGGCTTTCGCACCTGACAACGGACAAGACCTTTTGCTGGCAGGTGAAGTGGATCTGGCCATGGAATGGAATGGCGATATCCTGCAAGTAATGGAAGAAGACGACGACATTGGTTATGTCGTTCCTGATGAAGGGTCATTGGTGTGGGAGGACACGCTCTGCATACCTAAAGGAGCACCGAACGTTGAGAACGCACATCTGTTGATCAACTACTTGCTCGATGCACAGGTAGGCGCAGATACAGCTGACTACGTTTACTACGCAACGCCTAACTCGGCCTCAAAAGCACTGATGAGTGAAGATTACACAGGCAACCCTGCCATCTTCCCTTCACAAGAGGCAATCGACAAAAGTGAAGTGTCTATCTATCCTGGCCAGGCGATAACACGAAAAATAGATGAGGCGTGGACCCGTATTAAAGCTGGCTAGATTCGACTAACATGTCAGGGCTCACAGCATCTGCTTGTCCACACTTGTGTGTGCAGTGCCGATGTGTGAGCCACACCTTACTGACAAGGCTCTGATACGTGCAAGATATAAGCGGTAAAAAAAGTGTTTTCTTTGCGTTTAGCGCACCCACTTTCATCTGGTTAACACTGTTTTTTGTCGTACCGCTGGGCATCATCTGGTTGTATAGTTTTGGCGAAAACGTCACGATCACAAAGATCGAAACCACGTGGACGCTAGACAACTACCGACGCATTCTGGAGCCAGAGATACTTCAGCTTATCGGTCGGTCGTTCTGGCTAGCGTTTGTGTCCACGGTTATCTGCCTTTTTGTTGGCTTTCCGATGGCGCTGGTTATTGCCACCGCATCTTTCAAAGCCAAACCCTGGCTGCTACTGCTGATCATGCTGCCGTTCTGGACGAACCTGCTGATTCGCACCTACGCGCTGCTCAATATATTAGGTACGCGCGGCAGGCTTAATGATGTTCTGCGATGGCTCTATGAGCGTGCCGAGCAGTTTCAGGCCATGTTGGGGCTTGAGCGGCTGAACCTGCTTGGCGATGGCTTTACTCCCTTGACATTGTTGGGTACGCCGGCAGGCGTTATCTATGGCATCGTGTATGTCTCGTTACCGTTTACCATTCTGCCCATCTATTCTGCGCTGGAGCGGATGGATAACTCCCTGCTCGAGGCAAGCATGGACTTAGGCGCAGGGCAACTGCAGACGGCACGCAACATACTTATTCCGCTGGCCATGTCGGGTATCGTAACTGCTGCCATCATCACTTTTATCCCAGCGCTTGGCCAGTTTCTCACGCCTGATCTTCTAGGACGTGGACAGGTGGACATGATAGCCAACGTGATTGAGCGTCAATTCAAGAAAGCCAATGACTGGCCCTTTGGTTCGGCTATTTCACTGACCTTGCTGTATGCCACGTTCATCCTGCTGGCGCTGCGCTCGTTTTACGATGCAGCGCGCTCCAAACGTGAGGGCCGCATGTAATGTTCGGGATAAAACGATCTTCCAATAAGGCAGGGCCGTTCGAATACAGTCGCAAGTGGTCGTTGCGAAGTGTCTTTCTGATTGGGTCGATATTTCTTTACGCCCCCATTGTTGTGCTTATCGTTTTCTCGTTTAATGATTCGCGCCGTGGCGGTAATGTGCTGTGGAAAGGCTTTACCACGAAGTACTACGGCAAGGCCTTCCAGAATGATGAGCTGATGCTGGCGTTTGGCAATTCGATTACTATTGCCGTGATCTCGACCATTGTCAGCGTGATACTGGGTGCGCTGACCGCAGTGGTTTTATGGCGATTCCGCTTCCCCTTCAAACCACTGTATGAAGGTCTTGTCGCTCTTCCCATTGTTATTCCAGAAATTTGTATGGGTGTATCGCTGGCGATGTTTTTCTCGGCAATGGGATGGCTGTCAACAGGGGACACGGCTTGGCCTTTCAACCTGACCAATATCATCATCGCCCACATAACGTTCAGCTTCCCCTTTGCCGCTATGGTGATTCGCACCCGATTGCAAAGCTTTAATCGTGAAATGGAGGAAGCTGCGAAGGATCTGGGAGCCTCTGAGTTTCAGGTGTTCAAGGACATCCTGTTGCCGCATATGAAACCCGGGCTCATTGCTGGTGCCTTGCTTGCGTTTACACTATCACTTGATGACTTTGTCATCACGTTCTTCACCTCGGGACCTAACACCATTACTTTCCCTGTAAAAATCTACTCGATGGTGCGCTTTTCGGTAACACCGGAAATCAATGCAGCTTCCACAATCCTGATCATCATGACCCTGATACTGACGTTCGTTGCATTGCGTTATCAGCGCGTGGATTCCTGATATGACTGACACTATCGTCTCGATACGAGGCATCACCAAACGTTTTGGTAGCGTGGAAGCGCTCAAGAATATCTCGATAGATATTCAGCAAGGTGAGATCTTCGCTTTGCTTGGGCCCTCAGGTTGTGGCAAGTCCACCTTACTTCGCCTCATCTCGGGTTTTGAATCTCCCAGCGAAGGTGAGCTGCTGCTTGATGGCAACGATATGACCGCCTTACCACCTAACAAACGACCCATCAATATGGTTTTTCAGTCTTACGCGGTGTTTCCTCACATGAACGTTGAGGATAATGTGGCGTATGGCTTGAAGATGGAGAAGGTTCCTGCCAAAGAGATAAAAGAACGTGTTGCGATTGCACTGGAACAAGTGCACCTGAGCAATTTTTCTCAACGAAAGCCTGACCAGCTATCGGGAGGGCAGCGCCAACGTGTGGCACTCGCAAGAGCATTGGTCAAGCGTCCGCGGGTGCTGCTACTGGATGAGCCGTTATCTGCGCTTGATGCAAAGCTACGCGACGCCATGCGCCTCGAACTGGTGAAGCTGCAAGAGAGCGTCGGCGTGACCTTCATTATCGTGACACACGACCAGGCCGAAGCGATGGCCATGGCCGATAGAATTGCGGTGCTGGAGTCAGGGACACTTCGTCAGGTAGCAAGCCCCGCAGAGCTCTACGCCCATCCAGCAGATGCGTTTGTGGCAGACTTTATTGGCAACATCAATGCATTTGACGTGCAGCAGATATCAACCATTGATACAGGCGTAGCACTGCATATCGATGAGCTTGGGGTTATTGAATGGTTTTCCGAACCGCCCTCGACAATCAGCATACCGGCAAGCTCTGAGGACAAGGTGGAAGCCACACTCTCTGTCCGGCCTGAACATGTCAGCATATCAACCACCATCCCGGCCAATGACCAGGTCAGTATAGAAGGCACATTGGGCGACATAGCCTTTCAGGGCCAACATTCCATCGCAGAGATTCGTCTGGATAACGGACGCTCAATCAGCGCCATCATTGCAAATGATCAGGCGCTGATACTTCCCGGCGCTAATAAGCAGCTGCGGATCTGGGCACACTGGAGTATCAACAACATGCTGTTGTTACCTAAAAAAGCACCACCGCTATGAGTTATTCCGGCAATAGTCGCGATACGCTAGGACAACTTGATGTGCTTATCGTGGACTGTCAAGGTGGCTTGCGTGGCAAACGCCTTCCCAGCCACTATCGGGAAAAAATCCTCAATGGCGACGCTCGCTTGCCATTGTCTAGTCAGGCCATGGATATCTGGGGCGATGATTGTGATCAGATAACACATCTTGGTGTAAGTTCTGGTGATCCTGACGGGACTTGCCTATCTGGCAATAATCGTTTTCACGTGCAACCCTGGAACCCTGGCAACCAGCAGATTATCTGCAGCTTGCACAACAGCGACGGCACACCCAGTGACTATGATGTACGCGCAATTTTACAGCGTCAGGTCGATACATTGCGCACCAAAGGCCTGCATCCGGTCGTAGCAGTGGAACTTGAGTTCTACCTACTGGACGCCACGACACGCACCACAGGCGTACCCCACATTCCATCGCAACTTAGCGTGGCGGGTAAGCCCAATGATCTTCAGTTATACGATATGCGTGCCATGGACCGTATGCAAGGTTTGCTAACCCGTATCCGGAGCTTCGCAGAGGACATGGATATTCCAGCAGAAACACAACTCGCTGAATTTGGTCCGGGGCAATTCGAGATCAACCTTAAACACCAGAGTGATCCTGTCCAGGCTGCTGATCACGCTGTATTGTTCAAGCAACTTGTGGATCGTGCGGCTCATGAGTTCGGGCTACTGGCAACCTTTATGGCAAAACCATACAGCGAACATGATGGTTCCGGGCAGCATGTGCATGTCAGCTTGCTGGATGACAACGGTCAAAACGTATTTGACCAGGCTGATGCCGCTAATCTGCAGTACGCCATAGCGGGTGCTTTGGAACATCTTGAAGCCACACACTTGCTGTTCGCCCCTAACGCCAATTCTTACCGCCGTCTGCAGCCAGACAGTTTCGCGCCGGTACGCATCGACTGGGGCTACGACCATCGAGGGGTAGCTGTACGCATTCCGGAATGTGAAGGCCCAGCGGCTCGTATTGAACATCGGGTTGCAGGCGCTGATGCAAATCCTTATCTCGTCTTGACAGCTGCGATAGGTGCGATTGCGTATGGACTGGAATCCGCCAAACGCCCATCCATAGAACCACTATTGCCTGGCCAGACACCTACTGCCCAAACACTGACGCATGACTGGCTTACCGCTATCGACAACTTCGAACAGTCAGCGTGGGCAGCAACACTGCTTGGCGAATCATTCCATAAAATCTACACCGCTATCAAACGCCACGAAGCCAAGACCATCAACCGTAGAGTGACTGATATTGAACTGCAAACCTACCTAGCGCGAGTTTAATGGCAACAATGACAATGCAGCCCAGTGAATGCATAGACAACTATTACAGTGCCACCCGTAACGAAAGCATCACGCACGCTGCGTTAAACGGTGACCATCAGGCTGACGTTGTCATAGTAGGTGGTGGCTCTACTGGTATCAATACAGCCGTTGAGCTCAGCGAGGCGGGTTATGAGGTGGCACTGGTAGAAGCGAATCGTGTCGGGTGGGGAGCCACTGGGCGTAACGGTGGACAGGTAACTGGAAGCTTGTCAGGTGATGCTGCCATTTTCAAGCAATTGAAAACCATGATAGGCACAGATGCCACCCATACGATGCACATGCTGCGGTGGCACGGTCACAAAATCATTACTCAACGAATAGCGCGTTACAATATTCAATGTGATCTGCGGCACGGACACCTGAATACTGCCTACCACGAATCAGACATACCTCAATTGCAATCCGCGATGCACGATGCACAAGAAGCGGGTCTGGGTGATCATGTGCAGTGGCTGGACAAGCAAGGAGTGCATGAAAAACTTGATACACCCTTGTATTATGGCGGAGTGCTTAATCGCTACAATATGCATTTACATTCTTTAAACCTATGCCTGGGTGAGGCTGCAGCTGCGGTATCTAATGGCACTCGAATCTTTGAGCAGTCACCCGTTATCAGCATAGACTACGGTAACAATGCAGGCAGTAAACCCTGCATAAAAACAGCGAATGGCAGCATCACAGCCAGCACGGTCATACTCGCAGGTAACGCTTATCATCAGCTCGCACAGCATGCGTTAAAAGGCCTGGTATTTCCGGCTATTCTGGGCAACATGACAACCATGCCACTAGAGGCAAGCCTTGCAAAGCAACTTAACCCGGATAATCTGGCAGTCTATGACAGTCGCATGGTACTCGACTACTATCGCCTCACCGCAGACAAGCGCTTGATGTTTGGTGGAGGCACCAATTACTCAGGCCGTGACATTGACGACGTATCCAGTACTCTGCGCCCTGCCCTTGAACAAACATTCCCCCAACTAAAAGGGGTTGCGATTGATTTCGCCTGGACTGGCACAGCCGGCATCGTTGTTAACCGAATACCCGCCCTTGGGCGAATTGCTAACAACGTGTACTACGCTCAAGGCTACTCTGGCCATGGCATTGCCAGCTCTCACATCATGGCAAAAATTATGTCTGAAGCTGTTAGTGGCACGCTTGAACAGTTTGATCTGTTCAGCCGCTTGAAACATGTTCGTCTACCTGTTGGAGCCCGCGCGGGTAGCGCGCTCATTGCACTAGGTATGGCTTATTACGGGCTCAAAGATCGCGTTGCTCATATAGTGCGTAGTTAGTCACGTGATGGCTGCAGACAGTTGGTAATTCGGCAATTGGCCCTTATATTGATACTGGGCACATTTTAATTTCATCCGAGGAGAAAATCTTGCAGATTCAAATCAGAACCGACAACCACATCAATGTCAATACTGCCCGAGCTACTGAACTTGAAGCAATCGTAAAACACGCCTTGCGCCACTCCAGCAGCCACATCACGCGCGTTGAGATGCATTTGAGTGATATCAACGGTGGCAAACCAGGCCCAGAAGATAAAAGTTGTGTAATGGAAGCACGCCTTGAACATCGTCAGCCCATGGCCGTTACTGAAACAGCTGAAACCGTCGGCGAATCGGTATCAGGCGCTGCAGAGAAACTTGCTCGTATGGTTAAAAGCGCACTAGGCAAAGCGGCAGATAAACGTCCACCGGCACCAGAGCAAACAGAACCCGGTACTGAAGACTAATTGTTAACGAAACTCCTTAGGATATAACAGGGAGCGAATTCCATGCAGCAGTCGACCACACGGCTTGGCGTCGATATCGGAGGAACGTTTACCGACGTCGTGCTCGAGGTTGGAACACAATCGTTTTCAACCAAGGTGCTGACCACGTATGTCGCTCCGGAAAACGCCATTATCGATGGGATGCAACAGGTTTGCGCAAAGGCGGCAATTTCTCCTGCACAAATTGCTCAGATCATTCACGGCACCACGTTAGCCACCAACGCCTTGATTGAGCGGCGCGGTGCAAAAACCGCCTTGATCACGACGACAGGTTTTCGTGATGTCATTGAGATGCGCACAGAATCCAGATTCGAGCAGTACGATCTGAATCTTGCGCTACCTGAACCCCTATTGCCGCGTCAGATGCGCTACACCGTCCCGGGCCGTATAGACGCCAGTGGCGATGAGTTGCTACCTTTGACGCGTGCAGATATCGAACCTGTTGTGGCGCAGATAGCTAAGGCTGGGTACGACAGTGTCGCTGTTGGCCTCATTCATTCTTATCTTAACGATGCACATGAGAAACTGGTCGGAGAAGTTCTGGCTGACATGATGCCTGAGGTGATGATATCGCTCTCATCAGAGGTATCACCGCAGATGCGTGAATACGAACGGTTCAATACGGTGGTGGCCAATGCCTACATCAAGCCGTTAATGAAATCCTATCTTGGCCGGCTGGAAGGCCGAATGCGCGATGAAGGGGTGGATTGCAACATTTTCCTGATGCACTCGGGCGGTGGCATTATTTCAATTGAAAATGCCGCAGAGTTTCCTGTTCGCCTAGTGGAATCCGGGCCTGCTGGAGGCGCTGTATTTGCGGCCAACATCGCGGCACGGTATGGTCTGGACAAAGTATTGTCGTTCGATATGGGCGGCACAACAGCTAAAATTTGCCTGATAAAAGATCAGACCCCAAAGACCTCTCGCGTATTCGAAGTAGCACGTACCTATCGTTTTAAAAAGGGCTCAGGTATGCCTATCTCGATTCCTGTGATTGATATGGTCGAGATTGGTGCCGGAGGCGGTTCGCTGGCCCACGTGGATTCGATGCGACAGATTCGAGTCGGGCCTGAGAGCGCGGGTTCAGAGCCGGGTCCTGCCTGCTACGGACGTGGCGGTGAAAAACCTGCGGTAACAGATGCCGACCTTGTTTTAGGAAAACTTGATCCTGATAATTTTGCGGGTGGATCAATGAAACTCGATGCAGCATCCTCAGCCAAAGCACTAAAAAGCACCTTAGGTGATGTGCTGGATATGGATGCCGCCACAGCTGCTTTCGGGTTGGCTGAAGTGGTTGACGAGAATATGGCAAATGCTGCGCGTGTACATGCGGTTGAGAACGGCGAAGATCTGTCGGAATATACGATGATTGCTTTCGGTGGCGCAGCCCCATTACATGCTGGTCGTTTATGTGAAAAACTGGGAGTAAAGCGTCTGTTAGTGCCACAGGGTGCGGGCGTAGGGTCTGCCATCGGTTTTTTGCGCGCGCCTTTTAGTTTTGAGGCAAATCGCTCTGTGTATATGACTCTGGCCGATTTCCAGCCAGACAAGATCAGGACGTTATTGACTGATCTACAATCCGAAGCAACAGGTTTCGTACGTAACTGCGATGCGATCAGCCCCATTCTGTCTGAGTTCAAGGTGTACATGCGTTATTCGGGACAGGGTTGGGAGATACCGATAACCCTAACGCAGGAACAAGCCATGCGTCCCGATGCTGCCATCTTTGAAGCACGCTTCATTGAGGATTACGTCAAGTTGTTTGGGCGCGCGGTTGAAGGCATGAACATTGAGATCACCGTCTGGTCGGTTAATGCGACAACGCCACAACAGAGCGTGGAGCGTGTTCGGGAAGACGTCGGATCAAGCAGTACGACTGTTCAAGGGACGCGTAAACTCTTTGATCCAGCTTTGGCTGACTTTGTTACTGCAAGTGTGATACTGCGTGATGAAATGACTGAAGGTGCAACGGTGCAAGGCCCGTCGGTAATCACAGAAGACGAAACTACCATTATCGTGCCCACTAGCCGCAGCGCAGTAAGACAACCCGATGGCTGTCTTGATATGAGAATCAAATCATGAGCCATTCGAACGTCGCCTATCAGGTTATGTGGAATCGCCTGATTTCAGTGGTTGAGGAACAGGCGCAGGCATTAGTGCGCACAGCATTTTCAACCTCGGTACGAGAGGCAGGTGATTTATCCGCAGGTGTATACGATGTACATGGGCAGATGCTGGCACAAGCTGTGACTGGCACACCCGGCCACGTAAACGCGATGGCTGATGCCGTGGCACATTTCATTCGCCGGATAGGACCTTCGAATATCTTCGAAGGTGATGTATACATCACCAACGATCCATGGGAGGGCACTGGCCATCTACACGATATTACGATGGTGACACCGTCGTTTCATAACAGTCAGCTGGTCGGCTTTTTTGCATGTACCGCACATATTGTCGATATCGGTGGACGAGGTTTTGGTGCTGATGCAGCCAGCGTCTATGAGGAAGGTCTGTACTTGCCCATCATGAAGTTCGCTGAGCGTGGCACCGTTGATCAAACACTGATGCACATTGTGCGTGGCAACGTACGCGAACCCGATCAGTTAGTTGGCGATATATACGCATTGGCGACGTGTAATGAGATTGGACATCGTCGCCTGATCGAGATGATGGAAGAGTTTGAGCTTAGTGATCTGAACGGCATCTCTGACTTTATTCTGGACAACTCACGCCGTGCAACGCTGGAAAGAATTGCAGCTCTGCCGCGCAAATCAGCTGATGGAGTACTTACCGTCGATGGTTTTGCCGCACCCATTACACTCAAAGTGAAGGTCACCGTTTACGAAGACCGGATCGTATCCGATTTTACGGGCACCTCAGGGCTCGACAAAAAGGGAATTAATTGCCCGCTGGTATACGCAAAAGCCTATGCCTGCTATGCGCTCAAAGTAGCCATTGCACCGGAAATTCCGAACAACGCGGCCTCGTTGGCACCGTTTGAAATCGAGGCACCTGTCAATTCCATTGTTAACGCTGTGCACCCTGCCCCTGTGGCGCTGCGGCACATTGTCGGTCACTTCGTGCCTGATGCAGTGTTCAATGCATTTGACCAGATCGTACCGGGATTGGTGCCAGCCGAAGGCGCAGGGTGTTTGTGTAATTTCCAAGTCTCACTGCGTCCGCGTAGCGATGCACCGGCACCAGAACATGCACGTCGCTCTGAGGTATTGACGTTCAACTCAGGCGGCTCAGGCGCTCGGCCTGAGCACGACGGCTTGAACGCCACCGCTTTTCCCTCAGGTGTAATGACTATGCCTATAGAAGCAACCGAGCATGCAGGCCCGGTAATTATCTGGCGCAAGGAGTTACGGCCAGATTCTGGTGGTGCAGGAAAACAACGCGGCGGCTTGGGTCAGTACATGGAAGTGGGGGCACGTGAGGGGCATGAGTTCGATATACAAGCCATGTTTGATCGTGTTGATCATCCTGCTTTGGGGCGACGTGGCGGTGGTGCAGGTGCGCCTACCACCATCGCTCAAGATGACGGGACAAAAATGAACGGTAAGGGCAAGCAGTTTGTCGCCCATGGTCGCCGGGTTGTCATGGCGTTCCCGGGGGGCGCTGGCTACGGCGACCCAAAGCAGCGCGCCAAAGCCTCGGTTATGCGCGATCTTGCGCGCGGGTATATCTCAAATGACACGGCAAGCAACGACTACAACTTAAACGCTGCAGACATCGCCACAGTTGAAGCTGCAATAGCAAAGGGAGACGACCTGTGAGCATACTGCAAGCACCTGCAAAACCCACCTATGACGTGGTGATCGTAGGCGGTGCCATTATGGGATCATCCGCTGCATGGTTTTTATCAGACGACAAGGATTTCGATGGAACTGTTCTGGTCGTTGAAAAGGACTCCAGCTACGAGTTTGCCTCCACTATGCACACTAATTCGTGCATGCGTCAGCAGTTCTCAACAGAACTCAATGTGCGCATTTCTCAATTCGCTGCAGATTTTGTGAAGAACCTGCCCCGTTACATGGGCAATGATGATCGCGTGCCGAATCTTAACATCCACAACTTCGGGTATATGTATCTGGCAGACAACGAGGGCTTTGCCGACGTTTTGCGGGAGAGCCAGGCTGTTCAGATCGCTGCTGGTGCGGGCACTCAGTTGATGACGCCTGAGCAGATAAAAGCGGCGTACCCGTTTTATAACGTGGACGATATTGTCTTGGGGTCTATTAACACGGTCGACGAAGGCTTTTGGGATGGCACTGCGGTGTTTGATTGGTGGCGCAAATCTGCACGCGAACGCGGTGTGGAATATATCCAGAACGAAGTCGTGTCGATGACCAAAAACGCTAACGGCACACGCGTTGAGAGTGTCACCTTGAAATCCGGTGAAGTGGTTGCCTGTGGCCAAGTGTTGAATGCATCGGGACCACGCGCTATTGAAACCGCAAAGATGGCTGGTCTCGTTATTCCTGTTGAACCGCGCAAACGCTTCACATGGATCTTCACTGCAGAGCAGCCACTGGACCGTGATCTGCCTTTAACCATCGACCCTTCCGGCGTCCATGTGCGTGAAAACGGCGGGGGTACTTACCAATGCGGCGGTCACACCGATATCGACCCAGCGGTAGATTACAACGATTTTCACATGGACCACGCCCTCTGGGAAAATCACATATGGCCGGTGCTTGCCACGCGCATCCCTCAGTTCGAAGCCATCAAAGTGCAGTCAGAGTGGGCTGGCCACTATTCCTACAATACGTTCGACCATAACGCGATCATGGGGCCGGATACGACCGTTGAAAATTTCTTTTTCCTGAATGGCTTTTCCGGGCACGGGTTACAACAGTCTCCAGCTATGGGACGCGGGACCGCAGAAATCATGGTGCACGGCGCTTACAAGACACTGGATATGAGTCCGTTTAACGTCGACCGGATCAAACAGAATCGCCCTATTCTTGAAAAAGCCATTATCTAACCTATTGTCTAGCTTGGAGGCAGACTCACACACTTGCAATCCGCTTACACTGATTGCAAGTTTGTAACGTGTGAGTGTGTCTTATGAGTACCCTCTATCTTGGCCACTGTGACGCTGGATGTGTTCCTTCAGAACCTCATGCGTTTCTTGGTAGGTTTCATAATGTACCGGGCAGCAAGGCGCTGCAAGGGCGGTTAAGCTTTCGCGATGAAGATCGAAGCACTTGGCGGCGATTCAAGGAAGTAGGAGGTGGAGCCTATAATGTCAGCGCCCTTCATGACTTCCTGCACGCCAGCGGCTTTATGCCACGTGCACGTAGCACCCCAGTGTTTGATTACGTCACACAAGCTTCTGTACGGCTTTTTCAAGAATACTTGCGAACCATGGAAAGCATCGACACGATGCGCCCTGATGGCATTGTTGGCAGCAAGACGGTAGCCCACATGCAGCGTTGGCAAGCTCAAGGGATTCGTTGCGAATGGGCCAACAACATACAAACGGATGAATACAAGCGTTGGATGAAAACCCTTGCCTTGGCAAAGGAAAAATATAGCGATTCAACACCCTTGATGCTTCGCAAGATTAACGAATTCCAGGGTAAAACAGATACACGAAAAATAGACGACTGGTCATTTGAAAGCAACGATATTCACTTGATTGGCATACGTTCTGATGAAGATATGACAGCTGAACGACGTCAAAGCAACGATATCTTTGTCTTACTCATCAATGGCATGGTGTTTAAGTTCTGGGGATCAACTGACCCCAGTGCAAACATGACCAGTCGCGATGACGAGGCGTTTCTAGTAGAGGGGCAACATAAGTATCGTTTTAGCTGGCACAAGGTGAGCGATGCCAACAAGGTATACAGAGCTCTGAGACCTTACAAGGATGGCGTGTTGGTGTTGCGCGACCGCGATTCGAACAATGCCCTAACCACTCGAGATGTGGATGCAGGGTTCGACAAACACACCAATTACACCATAAATATTCACTGGTCCGGCATAGGATCAGCTAATTGGTCGGCGGGGTGTCAAGTCATTGCCGGCAATAGTTATATCAACCATCGTGGACAAGTTATTGACTGCTCCTCATTTGCGGCAAGAAGCTACAGCGAGTTAAACCGTGAGCACCGCAAAACCAAAGCTGCTTATAACCTGCTGGCCGACCTTATCCTGTGTTACGCACCGCCATCGGTAGAGTATCTATTGTATTCACTTGGACGCGACGAATCGTTTAAGCTGACAGATGCGTTTGCATCAGGCTACGTTAAAAATACATTCTCAAGCATGCAAGTTTGATAGCACCGTCTTGGCACAGTGCGATATAGAACAGACTTTACACTTTAAGTTGCAACAGGGATTACTCCGATGTCGTTGTACAATGTCGATCTTTTTATCAGCTACGCACATATTGACAATCAGCCGCTATCTGAAGAAAAGTCAGGCTGGATAAGCCGCTTTCACGAAGCCCTGCATACCTTGTTAAGTATGCGGCTGGGCAAAAAGGTCAGAATTTGGCGAGACGATAAACTGCAGGGAAACGACAGCTTCGCCGAGGAAATCGTCAACCAGTTTGACAGCACAGCTATATTGATTTCTGTAGTGACGCCACGGTATCTCAATTCTGAATGGTGTACGCGAGAGGTTAATGAATTCTGCAGACGCACCTCCGATCAGATGTTCGTAGATCAGAAAGCACGAATATTCAAAATCGTAAAAACACCCGTGGAATCGCAAAGCACACTGCCTTCGGTGATGCAGGGATTATTAGGTTA
Source organism: Granulosicoccus sp. (assembly GCA_023301795.1). Classification (GTDB taxonomy): domain Bacteria; phylum Pseudomonadota; class Gammaproteobacteria; order Granulosicoccales; family Granulosicoccaceae; genus Granulosicoccus. Next base: position 38,662 of record JALZVU010000042.1, on the reverse strand, counting down.
CGATTTTTACGTTTTTGAAGATGGCGTGCCGATGGAACTTGACGATGCCTATGGCCAACAGTATGGGCAGGACTTCAATCGCAAGGTAAACAAACTGGCATTTGAAGTCGCAGAGCTATTAAAGCAACTGGATTCTCCAGCCGACGCACCATCCTTGCCAGACAATAAGCCTACTGTGTACCTTGCCGAGTGCTCCTTTGATGTTAAAGAAAGTCGGGAGGCTGTTGAAACACAGCTCAAATGCCTGGGTTATCAAGTACTGCCTGATCGACAACTGCCTAATGACGAAACAGGATATATCGACGCCGTAAATGCCCTGCTCGAGCGCAGCGATGTTTCCATTCACCTAGTCGGTGAGCAGCATGGCGCAGTGCCACATGGCCCCAACGACCGCTCAACGGCTGCTATCCAGAATCAGCTTGCAGCACAGCACAGCCAGAACAACCATCTTTCTCGCCTGATATGGTTGCCCGAAGGCACCAGCAGCGATGATGCAAAGCAACAGCAACTTATAAACGAACTACACAACGACGCGCGAGCACAACACGGAGCAGATCTTCTAACCGGCAATCTGGAGATGCTTAAAACAGCGCTGCACTCATTACTAATTAACATTGAACAGGCGCAGCAACAGCCATCTGAGAGCGATGCGAAAGCCACAGATAAGACCACCGAAGAAGATAAGCAGGCAAACACGCTGTATCTCATCTGCACAGAGCAAGATAGAAAAGCCACAGTGCCACTGAGAAAATTTCTACGCGAACAAGGCATCGACGTATCCATGCCTGCATTTAAAGGCGATGCTGCACAGGTGCGTTCCATCAATCAGCAGCTATTGACAAGCAGCCATACCATCATGATCTATTACGGTGAAGGTGAAGAGGCATGGAAGCGCTCGATTGACACAGAAATGAGAAAGCTGCCAGCTTATCTGGACGGTAAACAGAGTCCAACGGTTCTCACCTACCTGGCCTCCCCTACCTCCTGTGACAAAGAAGATATGGTGGACATGGATGAAACTGGCGTGATTGATGGCATTGAAGGTATTGCCCAAGACATGCTGCATTCGATTTTTTCAAATGCTTTGTCAACAGCAGACGCATCATGAACATCAGCACCCTGAGCGTTGAGCAAATCAACCCTTTTCCGGGGCTGCGCCCTTTTCAGCAAGGCGAGGAGCACCTGTTTTTTGGTCGGGAAAAGCAAACCGACACACTGATAGACAACCTAAATCGTACGCGTTTTCTGGCGGTCATCGGTTCTTCGGGTAGTGGAAAATCATCTCTAGTGAACTGCGGATTGCTGAATGCACTGCGTGGTGGTGCCATGACAGGCGTGGGCAGTGCATGGAGAATTGCTCATTGCCGCCCTGCTGGCTCACCCATACGCTCACTGGCAAACGCATTGGCAGCTGACGGCGTGTTATTCGATAACTTTGACAGCGGCACGATGAATCTTGTTGATATCGTTGACTCCAACCTTCACATGAGCCAACAGGGCATCGGCGATGTATTCGAGCAATCACGACAAAAACCCGATGTCAATCTACTGGTTGTCGTTGATCAGTTTGAAGAGCTATTTCGTTACGCACCTCACGATGCCACAGGTGTTGAGGCATCAGACGAGGAACACGGCGAAGCTGCAAAATTCATTAAACTGCTTTTGGCGGCCCATGAACAATCTCAACATCCGATATATATCGTCCTGACTATGCGTGTCGATTTTCTCGGTGATTGTACGCGTTTTGATGGATTGGCCGAGGCTATTAACGAGAGTCAGTATCTGGTACCGCGAATGAGCCGGAATGAACGCCGCCTGGCAATCTCCGGACCGGTGGGCGTTGGCGGTGGGAAGATTGACCCTGTACTACTCACCAGGCTAGTCAACGATCTAGGAGATGACCCAGATCAGCTATCAATATTGCAGCATGCCTTGAACCGAATATGGAAGCGTTGGATAGAGCTTGGGCAACCAGATGAACAACTAACTCTGGCTCACTACAGCGCGATAGGCAGCATGAAGAGCGCACTGAATATACACGCAGAAAAAGCTTTTGGGGAACTGACGAGCCCGCGAGAGCAACTGATCGCTGAGAAATTATTTAAAGCGCTAACCAACAAAGCAACAGATCCCAGAGGTGTACGTCGCCCCACCAGCGTCGCCACATTGTGTAATTTAACCGGTGCTGACATTGATGAGCTAACGGCCGTTATTGATAGATTCCGCACACCTACGCGCTCATTTTTAATGCCTCCTCATACACAAGCGTTAATGCCTGACTCTATCATCGACATTTCACATGAGAGCCTTATGCGCATGTGGAAGCGGTTGATTATCTGGGCATCAGAAGAAGCTGAATCCACCCACACATTCCAGCGTCTTACCACCACAGCTGTGCTGCATGCAAACTCTCAAGCTGGACTGTGGCGCGATCCGGATTTACAACTGGCGTTGGAATGGCGCATGCACAATGATCCCAGCGAGCAATGGGCATCGCGTATCAGGCCAGGATACAAGCAGGCTATGCAATTTCTAGATGACAGTCGTGCGGCGTCTGACGCAGAGGCGGCAGAAGCTATTCATCGTGCAGATAAAGACCGTGAGCTGGAACAATCCAGAGCGATAGCGTTAGAGCAACGAAAAACCATCCAGGCGCAAATGCAAACTGCGCGTAAACAAAAGCAGGTTTCGTGGTTAATTGCAGGTGGGTTGATTGTTACCAGCGTATTGTCGTACTTGTCTGTAAAGGAAAACAAACAAACACAAGCACAGCTCCAAGACACTGTTCTAGCGGCACTGACAGTTGCCAGAGAACGCCAAACCAGTAACAAGTTAAATGATGACAAGCTGACGATGAACAGTGAGAGCCGCACTATCCTGAACGTCACACTGGATTTACTGCGCGATAATCAGATTATACAAAGTGATCAGCCAACCGCCGGTGAGTTCACCAACAGCACAGAATCCAGACTGCTGTTATTTAAAGTAGATAGTAAGGGCTATGAAACCCAGCCCACTGTAGTGCTTCCGGGAGAGAGCCGTATTCTGGAAGGCTATGCGAATCAGATCTGGGTGACCAGACTGGTGCCTGAGGCAACTTTACACGCGGTTGGAACACTGCAAGAGGACGGATCAACGGTCACGCTTTAGCTTAAAGCAGCATGCTAAAGTAGGTGGGATGGATAAAGACCATTACTCTTTGTACAAGAAAAAACAGAACCAGATCATCACTGCCGTACAGCTTGATCTGGACACCTCAGGATTTACTTTTCACAAGTGGGGTGGTGAACAGCAATGCCGCGCGGGTGACTGGCTCGTCAATAGTGATGATGACTGCTATACAGTAACGAACTTGAGTTTCCAAAAAACTTATACCCGAGTGTCACCCGGACGCTATCTCAAACACGCGACAGTAAAAGCGAAACAGGCCCTTACGGCCGGGAGCGTGAAAACGCAGGAAGGCCAGACAAGCTATCAAGCTGGCGATTATATCGTTAAAAATACCGAGGACGAATCAGACAGCTATGCCGTTGCAAAGGATCCCTTTAACAGGCTGTACGAACTTGTGAACAAGTAACAGCTGCGCTGAGATCACCATCCACTTTTTTGATGCATTTTCAGTAGTGCGTCATGTCATCGTCACTGGAAGCTGAGATACCCTACAGCCATGGATACACAAGCAGAACGGCGATCTGGAATAAATCGCCGCACCTACACGTTTAGCACACTTAAAAACTGTGCAATTGCACCCAGACGCATGCACGGCCGGCGTACCCAAGACAGGCGTTACCCTGTACTTGATCACTTCGACAGTGGTGTGGTGACGTTAGCGGTGGCGTTGATGATTCTGTCAGTTCTGGATTGTATCTTCACACTCGCCATCATCTCGCGAGGCGGCAGCGAAGCCAATCCGTTCATGGACATGCTGCTTCAACAAAGTATATGGTTGTTCGCAGGGTTCAAGATGCTACTTACTGGCTTACCAGCCATTGCACTAGTAGCAACCGGCAATATACTGTTATTCGGGCGTTATCGGGCCCGGTCCATACTTGCCGCATTAGTGGGTGTTTATATCGCGTTAATGTTTTACCACTTCTATCTTTTGTGGCTCAGTTCGCTGTAGAGCGACTTCACTGAAATTTAACGCGCTTGGAGGGCTTCGGTTTAACCGTGTCCTCGTTCAGCAATCCTGCTGCACGACGTCGCTCATCGCGCGGTGGCAGTGAAAATGTGTCGCGATAGCATTTGGAAAAATGCGGCGCAGAGATAAACCCACAAGCAAGAGCGATATCTACAATAGGCATACTGCTTTGCAACAACAGCTGCCGTGCTCTTTCCAGACGTAGCTCCAAGTAATAGCGTGTTGGCACACAGTGCAGGTAGCGTTGAAACAACCGCTCAAGCTGCCGACGCGATAAACCCACATGATGCGATAACTCGTCCAGCGTCATTGGCTCCTCGATATTGGCCTCCATCAGTGAGACCGCCTCAGCTAATCTGGGCTGGCTTGCCCCTATGCGCTGAGTCAGTGGTACCCGTTGCCGATCATTCTTGTCGCGAATCCTTTCACACATGAATTGCTCGGAGATCCCGGTTGCAAGCTCGCTGCCGTGCCGATTGCGGATCTCCGTAAGCATCATGTCCAACGGGGCCGTGCCGCCTGCACACGTATATCGATTACGGTCAATTTCGTAAAGCTCAGGAGAGATAACCAGATGTGGAAACTCTTCACGAGCCGCCGCAAGGTTCTCCCAATGGATGGTGCAACGGTAGTCGTTGAGTAATTCACTGCGCGCCAGCAAGTAGGTGCCAGTACAGATACCTCCCAGTACGGTACCTTGTTTATCCAGCTGTCGTAGCCACTGCAAGCCTGGTTCATCATGCACTTTATGAATATTCTTACCGCCACAGATAAACACAGCATCGTAGCGTTCGCGAGTCTGGGCGGCATGATCGACATTCAGAACGATGCCGTTGCTGCACGATACCGGCTTACCATCGGTGGAACAAAGCGTCCAACGGTAGAGCGTTTGCCCGCTTAGTTGATTGGCCATCCGCAGCACCTCAATGGCGCTGCTGAAGGCAATCATAGTGAACTGAGGCATCAGATAGAATCCGATGCGCGCAGTGGTGTCACGCGAGCCGATCATCGGACTGCTGCAATGCTCATTGGGTACTCCATGATTTAACTCATAATCGTGTCGGGGCAAGTACCCACACCTGCAATCTTACGTGATGCACGCCTCTCGTTACAGTGTAGCTACCACTAACACGGGTTACTCATGAGACTTTAGAGCTTTTTCATAGACACAATGTTCCCTAAATTTTCTGCAAACCGCCTTAACTAGTAGTTAGCGTCAGGAAACGAGTCCTTTCTCACCTTGATAAAATCGAGTAACGCCTCGTCAACTGCAACATCAATTGGAGGCTCTGAATACTCGGCCAATGCGGCTTTCCAGCGCCCGTTTGCACGTTGCGCTGCATCCAGTGAGCCTTCAGATTCCCATTGCTCGAAGCTATTATTGTCAGACATTTCCGAGCGCCAGAAGGCACTCTCAAAATTGGCCTGAGTGTGAGCACAGCCAAGGAAATGATTACCCGGACCCACCTCACGCAAGGCATCCAGCGCCTGCCCGTTTTCGCTCAGATCAACGCCGCGCAGCAGCACTGCCAGCATACTGGCCTGATCGGCATCCATCATGAACTTCTCATACCCCATTGCCAACCCACCTTCAAGCCAGCCTGCGGTGTGCAGCATGAAGTTAACGCCTGCCATGGCGGCCGAGTGCAAGGTGTTAGCAGCCTCATAGGCTGCCTGGGCATCAGGTAATTTAGACGCACATAAACCCCCACCACTTCGGAAAGGCACTCCAAGCCGACGCGCCAGAGAGGCGGCGATGTACATCACTTGGGTAGGTTCGGGAGAGCCAAACGTCGGCGCACCGGATTGCATCGATATAGAGCTGGCAAAAGTGCCGAAAACCACGGGAGCACCCGGCCGGACAAGTTGCACAAAAGCCATACCTGCAAGCGCTTCAGCCAGAATTTGTGCGGCTGTTCCGGCAACGGTGACCGGGGACATTGCACCTGCCAGAATGAACGGCGAAATAATACACGCCTGATTAGCACGTGCATAAACTTTGGCTGCCCCAAGCATTGTGTCGTCAAACGTCATCGGCGAGTTAGCGTTGATGAGGTTGATCACCACGGTTTTTTCGACACCGGTTGCCGGATCGATAAAATCATCGCCAAAAAGAATTTTCGCCATATCCACCGTATCCTGAGCGCGCTCAGGTGCAGTGACGGACCCCATAAAAGGCTTGTCCGAATACTTCATGTGTGAATACACCATGTCAAAGTGACGCTTGTTCACAGGCAGATCCACCGGCTCACACACGGTGCCACCAGAGTGATGCAACGACTTACTGGAATAGGCCAGTTTTACGAAATTCTGAAAATCCTCAATGGTAGCGTACCGGCGTCCCTTGTCCAGATCGTGCACGAAAGGAGGGCCATAAGCTGGCACCATGACCGTGTTATTGCCACCGATAACAACTGATCGCGCCGAATTACGCGCATGTTGAGTGAACATCGCAGGTGCGCTGTCCATCACGAGTTTTCGACACATTCCTCGCGGAAACCGCACTCGCTCGCCGTCAATATCTGCACCGGCATCGCGCCACATTTGCAGAGCTTCTGCATCATCACGAAAATCGATACCTATCTGCTCGAGAATAGTATCGGCATTTTCCTCGATCAGGCTCAGCCCTTCGTCATTGAGAATTTCGAAAAACGGTATGTTGCGCTTGATATAGGCCTGCGAGGCGCTACCAGCTGCAGCTCTTGCGCGCTTGGCATCGCGACCACTGCTGCCTCCTCGTCTTCGGCGGGTTGTACCTGTTGTGCTCATGCGCTTATCGCTCTACTTGCTGTTATCGCGCAATTGTGGACCTGAATCTAGTGGAGGCGTATTCCAGTGAACGACTTCGGCATAACACCAGACGACCTTCAGCTCATAAATCGAGGCTGAAAACACCTGTAGGTCGCCTAATTGTACTCAGTGCCTACCAGGGAATAGCAACTGCGAACAAAATTGGCCTGGGCACGAGTCTGGATACGTCGACGATTATCGCGCCGAACACGACGAATGGCCTGCTCTGGCTCCAGACCGAACTCCACCAGAATGCGTGCTGCAATCATGCCGGTTCGCCCAAGCCCCGCGTAGCAATGAATGATTACGCGTTCACCGATACGCAGGGCGTGACGGATACGCTCGCCTTCAATGGCCCAGATATTTTCAAACTCCTGATCGGGGATGTCCATATCCACAATGGGCAGGTGCTTCCACCACATGCCAGCAGCTTGCGCAGCCGTGGGCAGGCCCTCTACCTTGTTCATGATGAGCTCGTGAGGTTCAACCAGGCACAACACACCATTGGCGCCCCAATCAACAATTTCTTGGAGATCTGCGTCCAGCATTTTTTTACTGCCAGTGCGCGGCTTGTCGATACGCACACCCGGACACGCTACAAGTCCCATGCAACCTACGGAGCCCGGGACTGGTACGGTGTCGATTGTATTAGGTGCTGGCGGTTTGCCCAATCCTAGGATCATGTTGTATGTTTTCTGACCTTGCTAACCCGGTTGCCTGAACGATGCATCGCTGGGCATATGATGCCAGAACAGACTACACATGGGCGTTTCCACCCGTGCGGTGGATGATCACATAAAGCGTAACTGCTTGTCGGATGATTTCACAAAACACACCCTCAATTCAGGTAATCTTGCGCGCATGACAAACATACTCCAGAACCTGCTTGACCAAAGAGGCCTGCTGCTCGCTGATGGCGCCACAGGAACTAACCTGTTTGCTGTCGGTTTACAGACAGGCGACGCGCCCGAACTCTGGAATATTGACCATCCTGAGCGTATAGGGACTCTTCATCGCTCATTTGTCGAGGCTGGCTCTGACATTATTTTGACAAACAGTTTTGGAGGCACCCACTACCGTCTCGCACTGCACGGTGCACAAGACAGGGTGGCGGAACTTAACACCGCTGCAGCTCGTCTCGCCCGGACCGAAGCGGACAAATCCGACAAGCAAGTGTTGGTTGCGGGCTCAATGGGACCCACCGGTGAGATCCTCGAACCCAATGGCTCAGTTAGTATCGCTCAAGCTCAGGAAGCCTTTGCCGAGCAAGCACGTGCCCTCGCCGCCGGCGGCGCAGATGTGCTCTGGATTGAAACCATATCGTCCGCTGAAGAGGTCACTGCAGCAGTCAATGGGGCTGCCCAGACTGGCCTGCCTATTGTGTACACAGTGAGTATCGATACAAACGGCCGTACCATGATGGGCATGACTCCCGCCCAGACTCTGAGCATCAGTGCCAGTCTCGCCACCCCGGTTGCCGCTGTCGGCACTAACTGTGGCACTGGCGCGTCCGAGGTGGTTGCGGCCATTTGCAATTTCAACGCAGCAGCTAGTGTCTCCGGTGTTCAGCCGGTGCTGGTCGCCAAGGCGAATTGCGGTATTCCCGATTACGTGGACGGCAAGATTGTCTACAGCGGTACCCCAGAGCTGATGGCAAACTATGTCCACTTATGCGCCAATGCGGGTGCAAAAATTATCGGTGGATGCTGTGGGACAACAGCTGCTCATGTCGCAGCCATGCGCCAGGCCATGGATGAATGGCAAGCTGGCGACCCCTCGCCCAGTAGCGACACTATCGCCGAGACTCTGGGAGAGCTTTCGCAAGGTGCACGCGCCCAAATGGCCGGCGATCTGAGTATCGCTGGTGGCTCAGCAACCGGGAAAGGTAGCCGTCGCTCACGGCGTAGCCGCAACTAAACCAAACGTTATGCTGACGAAAAACACGGTTCCCAATATTATTGCTTTGGCCATTATTGCGGCAAGTTTTGCAGCACCTGAGCCCTACAAAGCGGTGCTGTTGAGCATTGGATTATTCGCTTTGTCCGGCGCCTTAACCAATTGGCTAGCTGTTTACATGTTGTTTGACCGAGTACCAGGCCTGTACGGCTCTGGCGTCATCCCGTTGCATTTCGAAGAATTCAAAGCTGGCATCATGCGCATGGTGCATCAGGAGCTGCTAGCCAAAGACAGCGTGGAGCGGTTGATGAACAGCGCATCGCCCAAAGAGGCCACCAGCGAGCCGGCAATCGACATCTCACCGATGCTCGACGCGATTGATCTGGACCTGGCTTACGATCAGCTAGTAGCCACCGTCAAAGAGTCCTCTTTCGGTTCAATGTTAGCGATGGTCGGTGGCGACGAAGCTTTACAACCCCTACGCGAACCTTTCAAGCAACGTATGGGTAAGTTCTTTGCCGATGCAGCCGCCTCACCGCGTGTTCAATCCTTGGTCAACGAACAAATTGCAAAAGCTGCTAGCAGTGATCGCTTTGTTCAAAAACTGGACACGCTGTTAAGGGCGCGTCTGGATGAGTTCACGCCCGAGATGGTCAAAGACATCATGCAGCGCATGATCAAAAGCCACTTGGGATGGCTAGTGGTCTGGGGCGGCGTGTTTGGTGGTGTAATCGGGCTTCTGGCGGCTTTGGTGCAGCTTAGTTAACTAGGCGCGTGCACGCAGCGGCACGTCATCAAATTCGATACCCGCCCAACCGGATTTCATAAACTGCCGGATATTCTGATGGCTATCTCCGTCGGGTGTGCGCAGCACATCTGCCCGATAGTAGGCACCGAACAATGCCAGTGTTTGCGACTCATCGAGCTCGTGCAGACGCGCAAACGCAAACACCTTGCAAGACCCGGTATTCTGGCCTGCCTCGTTGTAGATATCCTGATTGCGAAAGCCTGTAGGAATGAACGTATAGAGGCTGTTTATTAACGCAATAACATCGGGAAACTCGATGCTCTCGGTCTCGTTATCCAGACGATTTAAAAATAGTTCAAGTTCCATCATGGTTAGCCCTCGGCGATCCTCGCAGCTTTATAGTCAATGGCATCCACTGCAGCAATAGCACACAAATTAACAATGCCTCTAACGGTTGTGGATTCTGTGACGATATGGGCTGGATGCTTGAGTCCCATCAATATGGGGCCAACCGGCAAACCATCGCCGAGAACCTTGACCATATTGTAGGTAATGTTGGCAGCATCCAGATTGGGCATGATCAACAAATTAGCACCGCCTTTAAACGCTGCATTCGGGAAGATTCGATTTCGGGTTTCCTCGGAGAGCGCGGCATCGGCGTGCATTTCACCTTCAACCGCCAGATCGGGGTAGCGATCAGACAATAGCTCCCGTGCTTTGCGCATTTTCTGCGCGGACGGGTTGTTACGGCTTCCAAAATTTGAATGCGACAGCAATCCCACCTTAGGCACCATACCAAAACGACTAACGATAGCTGAACCCATATAGGCCGTCTCCGCAATTTCCTCAGCGGTAGGTTCCAAGGTGACGTGTGTATCGGCGAGAAATACCGTGCCGGTATCGAGAATCAATAGGGTTAAAGCGGACACATCTGTAACGTCATCACGCAGACCAATAACCTCATTCAGATGCCTTAAATGTCGCGCGAAGGCACCCTGCGTACCGCACACAAGAGCATCAGCCTCACCACGCCGAACCATCAGCGCAGACAGCGCTGTCATCCTTGAGCGAACCACATTGCCAGCGTACTCAGGGGACACGCCAGCACGCTCCATTATCTCGTGATACGCATCGCGATGTTCTTCGTAGTTGGGATTGTTGGCCGGGTCAATAACACTAAAGCCCTCACCCATGTCCAATCGAAGCCCCAGATCGTCTATCAAGCCTTCGATAATCTCAGGCCTACCCAATAAAACAGGATGACAGATGGCGTCGTCTACCAGAATTTGTACGGCATTGAGTACACGTGCTGATTCGCCCTCAGGCAATATGACACGTTGCATACTGGCTTGCGCTTGCTCGAACACTGGCTTCATGACCATACCAGAGCGAAAAACAAAACTGCGTAGCTTGCGACGATAGGCGTCAAAGTCGACAATAGGCCGCGTGGCCACGCCGCTGTCCATGGCAGCTTGAGCCACACGCTGCGGGATCTCCATCATCAATCGTGGATCAAACGGCTTGGGTATCAGGTAGTCGCGACCAAAACGAAACGGCTTACCACCATAGGCAGCAGATACAATATCCGATGCCTCTTTAGTGGCAATGTCCGAAATGGCCTCAACAGCTGCTGCTTGCATGGCGCCGTTGATTTCGGTGGCGCCAACATCCAGCGCTCCCCGGAACAGGAATGGGAAGCACAAGACGTTGTTCACTTGATTCGGGTAGTCAGAGCGCCCGGTTGCCATGATGGCATCGTCGCGTACCGCATGAACGATGTCTGGGCTAATCTCGGGGTCAGGGTTGGCAAGTGCCAGAATGAACGGCGAACTGGCCATGCGTGCTACCTGCTCACCCGACAGTACGTTGGGTGCTGATAACCCTAGAAACACATCAGCATCGCCAATGACATCGTCGAGTTTGCGTGCATCAGTTTCACGCGCATAGACCGCTTTGTAAGGGTCCATATTATTGTTACGTCCCTCAAACAATACGCCGTGCTCATCACACACTGTAACTCGGCTTTTGTCCAGCCCCATAAAGACCAGTAGGTTCAGACACGCAAGGGCTGCAGCGCCGGCACCTGAACACACAAGATGTACCTCACTGAGCTCTTTACCTGCAACGCGCAGACCGTTGCGTATGGCCGCAGCGACAACGATGGCTGTGCCGTGCTGATCATCGTGGAATACCGGAATGTTCATGCGGGCCTTTAGCCGCTTTTCAATTTCGAAACACTCTGGCGCTTTTATATCTTCCAGATTGATGCCGCCAAAGGTAGGCTCAAGTAGCTCCACAGCATCACAGAATCTATCGACGTCTGTGGTGTCGAGTTCCAGATCGAAGCAATCCACGTTCGCAAATTTCTTGAATAAAACCGCTTTGCCTTCCATAACGGGCTTGGACGCCAAAGCGCCGATCGCACCGAGTCCCAGTACGGCGGTGCCGTTGGTGATGACACCTACCAGGTTACTGCGGGCAGTGAGCTCGGCAGCTTCCAGCGGATTGGCTTCTATGTGCTTGCAAGCAACGGCCACCCCGGGTGAATAGGCCAGCGCAAGATCACGCTGGTTCACCATTTTTTTGGTGGCAGTGATCTCCAGTTTGCCCGGCACTGGATACCGATGGTAATCCAGTGCCGCCTGGGCAAGTGAATCAGGGGCGACGGAACTGCCACGCTTGCTATCAGTAGCGTTTGTAGCCGCGTCGTTGTTTTCACTCATTGGATTACTTCCCCTGTAGATTCAATTTTTGCCTGCTTGACGTCGCCTGCCCATCAAGACTCAGGTTTAAGCAAGCTGTCGTCGACCGCTCGATTAAATGCACTACACACCGCCATCAATGACGCTGACACAATGTTACTGTTCAGCGCAGCACCGTAGCGAGTAGCACCTTTACCAGCCTGCACTTCAAAGTAACATGCAGACTGCGCATCCGCACCCACACCTGTCGAATGCTGGTGATAATCCACCACTCTAAAATCCACATGGAAGTGTTCCTTCAGTGCGTTCACGAACGCATCGATAGGGCCATTACCTCGACCACTGATCTCATGCTCGGTTCCATTGAATATCACTTGAGCGGTAAGGGTTCTGACATTTTCATCGGCTTCATCTTGCACGCTAGTGTGCCTGACAAATGAAAGCGGCGTCGTTGCTTGCAGAAAAGTGGTGTCGAAAGCCTCATGGATGGCTTTCGAATCCACCTCTTTTCCGGTACCTTCACTGATACCTTGCACCACTTGGCTAAATTCCATCTGCATGCGGCGCGGTAGCTCCAGACCGTGATCACGCTCCAGAATAAACGCCACACCACCCTTGCCAGATTGGCTGTTCACACGGATTACCGCCTCGTAAGTTCGGCCAAGATCAACAGGATCTATCGGCAGATATGGCACTTCCCATTTTGGGGTATTGCTCTCTCGCATTGCCGCAAATCCCTTTTTGATGGCATCTTGATGCGACCCAGAGAATGCTGTAAACACCAGCTCTCCCGCATAGGGATGTCGAGGGTGCACTGGCAATTGATTACAGTGCTCCACCGTTCGCATCACCTCATAGATGTCTGAAAAATCCAGTCCTGGATCAATGCCCTGAGTAAACAGGTTCAGTGCAAGGGTGACAATATCGACATTACCAGTTCGTTCACCATTGCCGAACAAGGTGCCTTCAACACGATCGCCGCCTGCCAACAAACCCAATTCAGTAGCAGCAACCGCGCACCCTCTGTCATTGTGCGGATGCAGACTCAGGCAGACATTGTCGCGATTACGCACGTTGCGTGCAAACCATTCAATCTGGTCTGCGTGCACGTTGGGCATGGACATCTCAACCGTTGCCGGTAAATTCAGGATGGTAGGATTTTCAGGTGTCGGTTGCCAGATTCCGGTGACCGCATCGCAGATCTCTACCGCAAAATCCAGCTCCGTGCCAGTAAAGCTCTCAGGCGAATACTCAAACTGCCAGGCTGTATCGGTCTGCTTCGCAGCACACTCTGCAACGATCTCGGCGCCGTCCACTGCCATCTGTTGAATTCCCGCCCGGTCCTGACGGAAAACTACTCTTCGCTGCAATTCTGATGTGGAGTTGTACAGATGCAAAATGGCAGAGTGCGAACCCTTCAACGCTTCAAACGTTCGCTCAATCAAGGGTCGACGCGCCTGTGTCAGCACTTGAAGCTTTACATCCTCTGGCACGCGTCCCTCTTCGATGAGCTGGCGGACAAAGTCAAAATCTGTTTGGGAGGCCGCCGGGAAACCTACCTCTATCTGCTTGAATCCCAGCGAGATCAGCAGATCGAACATGCGTAACTTGCGCTCGCTGCCCATAGGCTCTATGAGAGCCTGGTTTCCATCACGCAGATCCACACTGCACCAGATGGGTGGTTTGGTGATGGTTTTACTGGGCCACTGGCGATCAGTTAATGGAACCTGCGCAAACGCTGGGTATTTAGTGCTGGGGTCGCTCAACATAATGTTGTTCCTGATCGTGTTCGATAGCGGGGACACAACTTCCCTGACGTATCGAGACACATAGATCGATTAGTTTGGTCCTGGAACATGACAGCCAAGCCTGAATTATTCATGGGGCTATTGGGCTTGTGAAGTTCGGACCGATGGGTCTATGGCTAGGATTCGTGCCTTGTTCATCAGTCAGATGTAAGGAAAACAAGGCCGCACGGCAAATCTCCCGGTTCTCTATAAAGAGACCGGGTTGGTAAGTCCTAGCGTGAGCGCGATGGCATTCATGGGTACAAGATTAGTCTTGCTTGCGAAGCGGGTCAACCCCGAACAGCGTTTTATTCGCTACCAAGCAAAGGCCGGATGAGCTTTTCGAGTCCGTTCACCTTAATCTCGTACATTAGCGCTAGCCGCTGACCCAGCAAACCTGCCGGAAAGCCTTGTCCCTTGAACCAGACAACATAGGGCTCGGGCAGATCAATGAGCCGTGTGCCCTTAAAACGCCCGAAGGGCATCGGCATGGCCGCTGCCTCCAGTACATCGCGCGACAGTATGTCGCTATCGTCTATGGATGTGGTTGACATTACTAGCTACCCTGCTGTTCATGTTTGTCCGCCTCGACCGGCTGCGTGGCAGGCCCGCCAGACAACCGTACGTTACGCGTACTCAGCACTGGTTGACCAACTGACGCTATCAGCTCTCGCCAAATGAACAAAAGCCCCGAACACACGATGACTGCGGACCCCAATAACACCGTCCGGTCGATCGTTTCGTTAAAGATTACAGCGCCGTAGAGCATTGCCCATAGCATCTGACTATATTGCATGGGCGCTACGAATTGTGCCTCCGATGCCCGATAAGCCTGAATCATCAGCGACTGCCCCATGACGCTGAGGATACCAATGCCGCACAAGCGTAACAACACCTCGCCGGGAATCGGCACATAAACAAAAATTGTCGCTATTCCCGTGACAACCACATTGGTTAGCAAGGGGTAAATGATCAAGGTGACGCTGTGCTCTCTGGAACCAATCTTTCGTGTAACTACCGACACCAGTGCTGTGCAACTTGCAGCGCCCAAGGCGGCCATGTGCGCGACAGAAAATGTTGTGGTCCCGGGGCGCAATACGATTAATACACCCAGCATACCCAGTAGAATCGCAAACCAGCGTATCAGCCGTACCCGTTCACCGAGTATCGGAATGGCCAGCAGGGTTATGAGAATAGGGGCTGCGAACAAAAGCGAATACACCTCGGCCATAGGGAGTCGACCAAACGCGTAGAAAACGCACAACAATCCAATCACCGAAAACAGGCATCGCAAACCGATAAGCACCGGCAAATTGGGTCTCAGACTTCGCTCTGCACCGTCGACTGCCAAAAACAGTGTAAACGGGACGAAGCTGAACAGCACAACAAAAAAAACTACCTGAAAAACTGGTACGCCTTCAATGCTTTTGATCAATGCGTCGTGCATGGAGAACGTTGCGAAACCCAGTAACGACAACCCTACTCCCCGCATGATATTTCCAGATGCAGTATTCGTCATTCGTGTATCCGTTACCTATCCCAACCCAAAGCCTGAGTACCCTACCAACGAGCTGTCTAAACCACAATGTTACCTTATAAGAACGCTAGGGTTTAGTTTATATCCACCCAGACCTCTTCCGGAAATGCAACACTGGCACCGCATAAACGACCAAACCCAATCTCGATACCGATATCCATGGCGTGTTTCATGATGGCGTCTGAATCCACACCTCCTGAACATATTTCACAATGGCGTAACTTTGCTTCTGTCACGATCAGTTCGAGTTCGGTGCGTACCGAGTGCTTGATCAGCGAGTCGTTCAATGTGCGTCCAGAAATGTGAATGTAGTCAAATTGAGCAACGTTCTTCATCATTCGAAACTGACTGGAGGAACCCACGCCCTCTAGCATCAAACGTATCCCGTTGCGATTGAGCACACGCAAAACAGGTGCAACAGAGCGAAGATCATCAGAGAGCGTTTCCACACTGATCGACAGGCAGACATCCGAAGGGGCAATACGCATGCTTTTGCACTTTTCGGCCACCCATTTCGGAAATTCAACATCTATCTGACTTGCTCGCACAGGAACAATAATCTGGCTTTCGATCACTGGACGGACTTCGCGGTTACTCAACGATAATGCTCTTAGTACAGCAGCGAAAGAGTCGCTATTCTGTAGCTTATCCGAATGACTCACCACACCCACAGGCTGCATCCTGAAACAACAGACCAGGGGTTTTCGCTGGACGAGCATGCCAGGGCGTAAGCGCCACGAACTAACCTGGTCACGTGCTCCCACTTCAAGCACCTTGCTGATGACAGACGTTTTAGGCTCGTTCGTTGACTGGCCGCTTGCTGCAGCAGGGCGATGAGTACGGGCGTCATTGAGTGATATTACTTTACTGCTCGTCAGATCTACCCGGTTACCAGCGATATCAATCTGCTTTGACAGGTGTGGCTGTTCACCAACAGGAGGTGCCATCACCATCCGGGATACCCCTTGGCGTGGCCTGGAACCGCGAGCATCCAACGGCACAATTCGGTAGCGTAAGTCCATAGGGAGCTGGCGCCCCGCTACCTCAACGACAATATTTCTGAGTAGCGCTACATACTGATCTGCCACTACCACAGCATCCGGCTCCTTACAGCCTTTCAGCAGTAAACACAGAGAATGTCGGGATATCCGGCCAAGCGAG
This sequence comes from Granulosicoccus sp., assembly GCA_023301795.1. GTDB lineage: Bacteria > Pseudomonadota > Gammaproteobacteria > Granulosicoccales > Granulosicoccaceae > Granulosicoccus. Next base: position 21,900 of record JALZVU010000042.1, on the reverse strand, counting down.
TCGCGGGTGCGTACGCGCGTCTCCACGATAGCCAGCAGGTGTCGTAGCGCATCATCTGCAGACTCGTCACTACCTGCCGCCACTAACGATTGAATAACGGGGAACTGCAAAATCAGCAGACACCCTCGACGCATGCGCTCAGGCATTGAGCTTTGCGCTTCGTGAACCTCAGCTAAAAAGGCCTTCCGGTGCAATAGTCCGGTGGCAGGATCCCGCCGATCATCATCACTCACTGTACCCACCTATATCCCTGCTGAGCACGAGTTGTGCAGCGATAAGCTGTCGCCCCGGGCGACGAATTGCTGCGAGTGAAAGGTACCAATGGCATAAGAGGCAAGAACCGATAGCGACGAACTTAGAACTGGTATCGGTAGAAACCAGAAACTCTTGAAAGCATAAACTGCGACTCACACACTTGACTTACCTGAACACCAGCCGATGACAATTTGGCCAATCCGGAATTTTTATTGAACAGCTAACATGCTTTGCGATACTTTCAAATCACCAAGAAGTGCCCTCTTATGCATGCCGCTATTGCTCACCCTGTACGGGTGCGGAAGCGGTAGCGATGCAGGAGATTCACTGGATGGCGGTAGCAATATTGCAGCCATTGATCTTGGACTGCCGCTGACAGCCAGACCCACGCCCCGCAGCTGCACAACGGCTGATGTTAACAGCTGGGCATATGAGTCCCTGCGGGACTATTACCTGTTTTACGATCAGGTTGATCGCAATGCCAGAGTCTCCGATTTCGCCTCTCCGGAGGAACTGGTTAGCCAGTTGCGAGTAGCGCCTAACGACACCTTCAGCTATGTCACAGACGAGACCACCTTCAACGCATTCTTTAGCGAAGGAGAGACGTTTGGCTTCGGTTGGAACTTTGCGCGTGATCAGGATGAGAACTTGTTATTTTCATTAGTTGAACCAGGCTCGCCACTGGCGCAGGCAGGCGTTGAACGAGGTGATCAACTGTTGTCCATCAATGGGTTTACTCTTGAGGAATTCGACAGACTCGAGCGTGAAGAACGAAGTGATATCCTGGGCGCAGGCGACGACATCGTAACGCTTGATCTTGGCATAGCGCGCGATGACGAATCGGACAGAGAAGTATCAGTGACAAAAGCGAGTTTCAATTTACAAACGGTACTCGACACCCGTGTTATCGATCGCAACGGTGTCAGCGTAGGCTATTTGCACTTCTATCAGTTTATCAACACCTCAAGCGCCGAGCTTAGCGATGCCTTCGCCACGCTTAACGCTGCCAATGTTACCGAACTCGTTATTGACCTGCGCTTTAACGGTGGTGGCCGTATTTCTGTGGCAAATGAGCTTGCCAGCTATGCCGTGGGACGTGAGCGCGCAGGCGAGGTGTTCACCACATTTGCCTACAACGACAAATATCAAAACAGAAACGTTAGTCTTCCCTTTCAGTCCATGCTCAACAGCCTGTCATTGAGCCGTGTGTTTGTCTTGCAAAGCGCAAACACCTGCTCCGCCTCAGAGCTTGTGATCAACAGTTTGCGCCCGTTTATGGAGGTGATCACCGTGGGTTCCACCAGTTGCGGGAAGCCCTATGCCACCAGCCCGAATGCAGGTTGCGGCAAAGTCAGCAATGTGCTCGAAATTGATTTACGCAATGCACTTGACGTGGGCGACTATTTCACGGGTATTGCAGCAGATTGCCCTGTGACTGGAGACGTAAAAGAAGCGTTAGGCGACGCGTCCGAACCCTTGTTGTCAACGGCCCTAACCTACATTGACACAGGCAATTGCGGGGTGAACTTGCGCCGCTCTACATCGACAAGCTATCGCCTGGTGGATGAATTCAAATCAGAATGGCGCGGTGGCAATACGCTCTAGTATCGCAGCATGACATCCACCACAAACGCACCGCATGCCTGTAACCTTGACCGCATCTCAATGGAGAACGTCTGGTATGAGCCTGCTACATCTGGTACGACATGGACAAGCGTCAGCTGGCACTGACAACTATGACAAGCTTTCACCGACAGGCGAAGAGCAGAGCCGTGTGCTGGGGAACTGGTGGTTATCACAAGGGTTTTCTCCTAATGCGGCCTATCACGGCTCGCTAGTGCGCCAGCGAGATACGGCCAGCATTGCACTCAAAGCCCTGACCGACAATGCGCAGGTAACGCCTGTACAAGAGCACGAAGGACTCAATGAGTATGACCATCGCATCATAGAATCACACTTCGCATCAGAGGATGCAGGCTATCAGCCAGAAGCCATGAGCTTTGATGACTATATGGGCATCCTGGCTCGCTGGCGCGACCACGAGGCTGATAGTGACAATTTTGAATCCTGGAACACCTTCAAATCCCGTGGCTGGAACACGCTGCAGGCTTTGTCACACAACGGTACCCACGATACGGAGTTTGTGTTCTTTACCTCTGGTGGCGTCATTGCCACCATCTTATCCACTGTGCTGGATCTGGATTTTGAACATACCGTGGATGCAATCTGGCGCATCCGCAACTCGTCGATTACCACGTTTCAAGTAAAGAAAGGCACGGCACGGCTAGTGGATTTCAACACTATCCCTCATTTGCAGGAACAACGTAAGCCGCACTTGATTACGTTGATCTAGTGCCTACGCAGCAGTTTGTTTTCCTATGGATGTGGTCCGCTGATAGGCCATGCCATCGGCATCAAACAGGTAGCACGTGTTCGCCGTAATGTTCAACTGGATAGCATCCCCGTGACGGGTTGGATCGATGCCCGGGCGCTGCACGACAAAATGCTCCATACCGCCGCATGCACCATACAGAAAGGTGGACCCGCCAAGGCGTTCAGCTACATCCACTGCAAGAGGGAGCACAAAATCACCTTCCTCACCGCCTGCGTCTTCTGGACGAATACCCAAGGTAGCGCTGGTGCCCGAGACAGCGTGCGATGCATCGACTGAGACAGTGGCGGTACCACCACCGGGAAGCTCTACAACAGCATGTGTTGAATGACCTTCCTTGAGCTTGACGTCAATAAAGTTCATTCTCGGTGAGCCAATAAACCCTGCAACGAACAAGTTATCGGGGTGATGGTAGAGCTCGAGCGGGGAGCCAATCTGTTCAATGTGGCCTGCTCGCAACACCACAATCTTGTCAGCCATGGTCATCGCCTCGACCTGATCATGGGTTACGTAAATCATCGTGGCTTCCAACTCATTGTGCAGCTGGGCAATGCGCAGTCGCATCTCAACACGCAATTCTGCATCGAGGTTTGATAAAGGCTCATCAAACAGAAAGACATCCGGGTTGCGCACAATGGCTCGGCCAATAGCCACACGTTGTCGCTGACCACCAGAGAGATTCTTAGGCTTTCTATCCAGGAGCTTGTCAAGCTGCAAGGTTTTTGCAGCTTTTGACACTTTCTCGTTTACTTCTTCTTTGGGTGCTCCGCCCATTTTCAGACCGAACCCCATATTCTCTTCCACTGTCATGTGTGGATAAAGCGCATAAGACTGGAACACCATCGCGATGCCACGATCAACAGCTTCGACGTTGGTGACATCTCTGCCTTTGATGTGGATCGAACCTTCGGAGATCTCTTCGAGCCCCGCAATCATGCGCAACAACGTGGATTTACCACAGCCTGAAGGACCAACAAAAACAATAAACTCGCCACTAGGAAGCTTCATGTCTACACCGTGAATGACTTCCACATCTCCATAGCGCTTATAGGCATTACGCAGTTCTACTTCGGCCATCTGCTCCTCTCCTGTTGGTGTGATGCTACTGAATTCAATGGGCAATGCTAACGCTTGGTCCAGTTCGTGGGGCTAGTCGACGCGATACTTCCGCGGCGGCCGCAACCAACGAACCTTGCCAGAGCTTCAGATCAGCTGCAGTTGTTCTGAATGCTGGGGCTGTGATGCTGATACTCGCTACAGCCTGACCCGTTGCATCCACTACAGGGGCTGCAATACAACAGGTACCCAGAAAACGCTCTTCCGCATCAACAGCATATCCGCGCTTACTGATCAGGCTTAACTCGCGGGCGAGTGCGTCAGGGTCTGTGATGGTATTAGGGGTGAAGCGCACAAATGAGATTCTTGAAATGATGCTATCGCGCTGCTCCTCATCACACCAAGCTAACAACACCTTCCCAGTACCTGTGCAATAGACCGGCTCACGGTTACCGACATTAATTGAATGTCGCACGCTTCGCGTGCTCTCCACGTGATCAATAACCACACCGTGTGTATCGGCCAGCACTGCAACTTGCACCGACTCCCCGCTGAGCGCGTTCAATGCCAGTAGCTGATCACGCGCTAACACGCGGATATCAGACCGCGTCCAGATACGATTTGCCATCTCCAGAATACGATAGCCTGAAGACCATGTGAGCACACGTTCGTCGAATTGCACCAGACGCTCTTCCGCCAACTCGTTCAGCATTCTGTGCAGGCTTGCTTTAGGAATGTCAGCCAGCTCCTCAATCTGGGCAAAACGCAGAGGGCCTTTTGCCACTATCAGATCCAGCAGCCGCACAGCGCGCCCCAACCCGGAACTAGAACGCCCGCCGCCACGTTCTTCACCAACACTGGCATTAGCAGACAATCGAGATATGGTTTTGTTGTTGCCGCTCATGGCAGTGTTCCGTGTGTGTCCCTTTTCTACAAAGATTGACAGCTTTAAACTGCCGCTTTTATAATTCTGGAACATTGTTCCATTTTTGTCACCAAGGTGCAATGATAAGCGACTATCTACGATGACGATACCACTTCACTCGTCAACGTTGACTTCCCAGTATCTCTTAGGATTTTTCACCCGATAATGTCCACACAACCTGCTCTATGGCGCCTAGATGGGGCAACCACCACCTTATTAGTGGTGCAGGATCATGAAATTCCGCGGCTTTTATGGTGTGGCAGGCAGCTCAGTGAAAACGTTTCGCTCGACCAGCTTATGGTTCACGACGATACGGCCCTGTCATTCGGTGGTCTTGATTCAGTGACACCGTTGTCTCTGTTCCCGCAAGCCTGTACCGGCTATACCGGATCGCCCGCGCTCGAATGTCATCGTAACGGTGGCCAGTTTGCGCATCGCCTGTGCACCGCCAACATCACCCAATCCGACAACACCCTACGCATGACGCTATCGGATTCGCAGGCAGACATATCGATAACGCTTACATTGACGCTTGACCATCAAAGTGATGTAGCCAGCATTACCACCACGCTGAACAACACCGGTTCAACACCGCTCACCGTGAATTGGCTGGCCAGTGCCACTGTACCGATGCCAGGCTCTTACCGTGAATGTCTGACGCAACATGGACGATGGGGATTGGAGAACCAGACGCATCGACGGCATATTGCGCCCGGGCGTATCGACATATCCAATCTTCATGGCCGCACCAGTCACGAACACACACCAGGACTCATTTGTGGCACATCAGGATTTGGCCTCAACAGCGGCGATGTCAGCTTTGCGCATCTGGGCTGGAGCGGAAACTTCAGCTTGCGCGTAGAGAGGCTCAGCAATGGCGCTATCTCTCTGCAAGCAGGCGTATTGTATCTGCCAGGCGAATGCATACTGCAAGCCGGTGAGACACTCGATACACCCGCAGTCAGCTTTACGCGCGCCACTGGCATGAACAGTTGCACACAACGTTTTCACAAGCACATCAGGCACAACGTTCTACCAGAATGGACGCGGCGCCCCAGACCCATACACGCCAATAGTTGGGAGGCGCTGTACTTCAATCATGATAGCGACGAGCTGTTTTCCCTGATTGATGCTGCAGCAAGCGTCGGTGCTGAGCGCTTTGTACTGGACGACGGCTGGTTTCGTCATCGACGTAACGATACTGCAGGGCTGGGTGACTGGTACGTGGATGAAGGCATTTACCCGGAAGGGTTAAGCCATATTGTCAATCACGTTCGCAAGCACGCCATGCAGTTTGGCTTGTGGTTTGAGCCTGAAATGGTCAACCCTGATAGCGATCTTTACAGAGCACATCCCGAGTGGGCTTTACATCTACATGACACACAGACACCACTTGCGCGTAATCAGCTGGTACTCGATATTGCACGCCCTGAGGTGTCAGACTACCTGTTCGAAAGAATTACATCGTTGGTGCACGAATACGCAATTGACTACATCAAGTGGGATCACAATCGGGATCTGGTACTTCCCGGAGATGGCTCTCGTGCACGTGCAGCACAACAACCAACAGCGTTGTATAAATTGTTAAAACGTATTCTGGCGGTCTGCCCCGGGTTGGAAATCGAGACCTGTTCATCAGGCGGAGCACGCTGCGATCTGGCTGTGCTTGAGCATACGGGTCGCGTGTGGACCTCAGACAACATCGATCCTATCGAGCGCGCTGGAATACAGGAAGGCTTTATGCGATTTATGCCGCCCGAAATTATGGGTGCGCACGTTGGTCATAAAAGCGCTCATTTAACAGGTCGAGTCACCAGCCTGCACACTCGTGCCATTGTTGCATTACAAGGGCAATTTGGATTTGAACTTGATGCGCGCAAACTTGAAGCGAATGATGTCATTAACCTACAACACTACACGCAGCTCTACAAAGCCAATCGAGAGTGGCTGGGTAGTGCAACCTTCTGGCAACTACCCACCGATTCGAAAGCGCTGATCGCCAGCGGCAACGTCGACCAGCCAAAAGATAAAGCCCTGTTTAGCGTGACAGCCATCGGCAACATGCACGCAACACGCGCAGGTAATCTGCCGCTATCGGGGCTTGATCCTGACGCACATTATCGTCTCCAACTGGAGAGCATCAACATTGAAGAGCTGGCTACGTTTAGTAAAATCATACCTTCCTGGTGCGAAAATCCAGTTATCACCACTGGCGAACTACTGATGACGCTAGGCGTTGCCTTGCCGGTTTTACCCCCACAATCAGCACTGCTTATCGGCTGCCACCGAGTGCCACACTAATGGCAATGACACACACTAACGATATGGCGCGTCTGCAAGATCGCTTTAACCATAAATTCGGGCGTAGCGAACATGAAGTGTTTGCCTTCTTTGCCCCTGGGCGTGTCAATCTTATTGGTGAACACACTGACGTTACCGGTGGTCTGGTATTTCCGTGTGGCATTACACAGGGCACCTGGCTGCTAATACGACGAACGTATAACCATCAGTACCAGTTTGCCTCAACAAACTTTGATTTGATGGCGCAGCTTGAGCAAAGCGAAATCAGCCAGACCTACGGCGATAACTGGATTAACTACCCGTTGGGCGTTCTTGATCAATTTGCTCAGAAAGGCGTCGCGCTAGACGGCTTCGACTGCCTGTTCTCGGGCAATGTACCCAATGGTGCAGGTCTCAGCTCATCAGCATCCGTGGAGGTCGTGACAGCGTTTGCGCTTAACACACTGCTGAACACCGGCTTCTCATTGCTGGATCTGGTCAAGATGTCTCAAGCCGCAGAGAAGGAGTTTGTCGGCATGCAATGCGGCATCATGGATCAGTTTGCTGTGGCCATGGCTAAGCGCGATCATGCAATAAAACTGGACTGCAGCACGCTGGAACACCGGCAGGTGCCAATGAACCTTGATGGTATCTCCATTGTTGTGAGCAACACCAATCAACGACGAGAGCTTAACGAGTCGGCCTATAACAACAGAGTGGCGGAGTGCACTCGTGCTTTTGAAATACTGCATGAAGCGTTGGGCATAAAGCAGCTTGGTGAGCTATTACCTGAACAGCTTGATGCGCACGAATCATTATTCGATAGCGATCTCATTGCGTTGAAGCGAGCACGCCATGTGTGTACCGAAAACGCTAGAGTGCGTGCAGCAGTGCCTGCACTGGAATCTGGAGACATTGATAAATTCGGACAACTCATGAACGAATCTCATGACTCGCTGCGTGACCTGTATGAGGTATCCAGTGACCCGCTGAATCAACTGGTGCGCCTTGCCCGTGAGCAACGCGGCGTGCTGGGAAGTCGTTTGACCGGTGCAGGTTTTGGGGGCTGTACGGTATCGCTAGTACAAACCACTGATGTACCAGCGTTTGAAGCGTCTGTGGCAATGGGCTACACACAAGCGACCGGACTCACAGCCGACTTCTACATCATGAGCGCAGGTGACGGGGTACAGCAACTGCATCTTGATGCCCCACTGCAAACGGGTACGTAGAGTATGGCAGGCAACTGGGAACGACGCTGGCATCCTTTACTATCTCAGTGGGTTATGGTCTCTGCGCGCTCTGCTGCCCGCCCATGGTCTGGTGCCATGGCGACAGGCAATTCGAGTAAACCGCCACAGCACGACCCGGACTGTTATTTGTGTCCGGGCGTTACCCGCGCCAATGGTACGCAGAACCCTCTCTACAGTGGCGCTTACGCGTTTGACAATGACTTTCCTTCGCTGTCGTTTGAGGCACCTGAGCAAGCTTCCGATCATCACAATGATGTATTGGGACTGACAGCTCCCGCCCATGGACAATGCCGCGTTTTATGCTGGTCAGAGAATCATGATGCCACCCTGGCTAGCCTGGGAGAAGATCAGATGCAACAGGTTGTGAAGCTGTGGCGTGAAGAGTACGCGCAGCTTAGCGCACAGGAGGGCATTGCTAATGTGCTTATCTTCGAAAACAAGGGTACCGAGATCGGTGTTTCCAACCTGCATCCCCACGGCCAGATTTACGCAACATCATTTGTGACCGATACCGCGGGCCGAATGCGGGATGCGCAGGTTGCGTACGCAGAACAACACAAGGGCCAGTCTCTACTTCAGGATCTGCTAGAGGGCACTCATAGCCAAGAACATTTACAGGTAGAGAAAGGTCAGTACTTTTCCGTACTCGTACCCTTCGCTGCCCGCTTCGCCTACGAAACCTGGATTGTGCCGCACCGTCATGTGAACTCTCTTGCGCAAATGAATGATGCTGAGCTGAATGAGTTGGCTGCGATGTATCAACGTCAGGTGCGACGCTACGATGTGTTGTTTAATCGCTCCGCACCCAACATCACACTGATTCATAACGCACCGTGTGATAGCGGAATTATCGCTGATGCACACAATGCGCACTGGTGTTTTCATTTGGCGTTTCAACCACCACTGCGTGATTCTACAAAACTGAAATTTCTGGCAGGCTTTGAATCAGGAGCCAATAATATCGTCAATCCAGTGCAGCCAGAAATAGCGGCTGAACAACTGCGCAACGTCAACGTGGATGATTGGCGATCATGAAGACAGGCGTTTGCTATTACCCTGAACATTGGCCAGCAGAGCGTTGGGCGCAGGATGCTGCGCATATGAAGCGCATTGGTATCAGCCACGTACGGATTGGCGAATTTGCGTGGAGTCGTCTTGAGGCCAATGGCCAATATCACATGCAATGGTTAACCGATGCCATTGACGTACTGCATGCACATGAACTTAAAGTGGTACTGGGCACACCCACGGCCACACCGCCTCGTTGGATGGTGGACAAGTACCCAGATATGCTGGCACTGGATGAACAACTGCAAGTGCGTGATTTTGGTTCGCGTCGCCACTATTGTTTTTCTCATGAAGGCTATCTGGAAGAGTGCAAGCGCATTGTCACGGTGCTTGCCGAAAACTATGGCCAGCACCCAGCGGTCGTTGCCTGGCAGACCGATAACGAATATGGGTGCCACAGCACCAGCATCAGCTACTCATCCCATGCGCTTGATGCGTTTCGTGGTTGGTGCTCTGAAACCTACAAAACCATCGATGCGCTGAATACCGCCTGGGGCAATGTGTTCTGGAGTATGGAGTACGACAGCTTTACTCAGATTGGCTTACCCGTAGGTACGGTGACTGAAAGTAATCCTTCCCATCAGCTCGCTTACTGGCGCTTTTCATCTCGCCAGATTCAGCAGTTTAATAAAGCGCAAGTGGACATCATTCGCACCCATTCGCCAGGGCGCGATGTGCTGCATAATTTCATGGGCAACTTTGTCGAGTTTGATCACCACCTGGTGTCCAGGGATCTGGATGTAGCAACGTGGGATAACTATCCGTTGGGGTTTCTGACACGCGACAGTCAAAATGAGTCTGATAAAGCGCGTTACCTGCGCACAGGCCATCCGGATGGTTCAGCATTTCACCACGATCTATACCGGGGTTGTTGCAATGGGCGCTGGTGGGTTATGGAACAACAACCGGGTCCTGTCAACTGGGCACCCTACAACCCTTCTCCTCTACCGGGCATGGTTCGTTTATGGGGGTGGGAGGCGTTTGCCCATGGTGCTGAGGTTATGAGCTACTTCCGTTGGCGACAGGCGCCTTTTGCACAAGAGCAAACCCACACCGGGCTTCTTCTGAGTAATGGCGAAGAGGATGTTGCAGCGGGTGAGGTTGCTCAGCTAAATCGCGAGCTGGAGCAATTGGCAATTGATGGGCCCCCTATCGTCAGTTCTGATGTCGCTATCGTTTTTAGCTACTCAGGCATTGCCATTCAAGATATTCAGAGCCCAGGCGGTGCCGCGTTCAGCGCACTGACCTTCTGCCAGACACTGCACAGTGCTTGCCGGCAGCTGGGCTTGAACGTTGATATTGTCGCTCCAGATGCGGCGCTTGATCAGTACCGTCTGATTCTTGTGTGTAATCACACCGAGGATGACGAGCAATTCACGCAAAAATTATTGCGGTGCCAGGAGCAAACGTTAAAACCTGTCATTGCGCTATTTCCAGGTAGCGGCAGTCGGAGCCATGACTATGCTATCCCCGCAGCATTACCCCCTGGAACGCTGCAGTCCTTGATTGATGTGAAAGTGGTGCGTAGTGAATCACTGCCCCCTGAGCATCTGCTGGTGGCCAAGGCTTCAGACGGCAGTGTCTGTCAATGTAAGCACTGGCGCGAACAGATAACAAGCACACTGACACCTCACAAGCACTTTGCCGATGGATGGGGCTTTCACTATACATATAATGCAGTGCATTATATTAACGCCTTGCCTGAACGCGCAGATCTGATCGATTTGCTTGGGCAACTGGCAACAGATGCACAGCTTACAATTTTCAATCTTGGCCCCGATGTTCGAATACAACAAATGGGCAATTACCGCGTTGTCTTCAACTACGGCAGCGAATCAGTCAGTCTGGATAAGCATCTGGGTGATGCCTTTGGCTTTTCACCCTCAACCCACCTGCTGGTTGGAGAACGAACGTTAAACACCGCCGATGTGGCTGTTTGGGTGGTGGCATGAGCCTTCTAAATGTTATCGTCACGAGTCTGTTGTGGGGCGAACAGCCCACTTGGGTTGTAGCACTGCCAGCTAAAACGATTTTACGCATCACGGGTATCGGCAGAGTCCCGACACAAACTGTCAGTATTTGAATACCACCACCGGAGAATGAAAAATAGACATGTTAAACATCATCAAGCGATCTGCTGCTGCACTGGCTGTTGCCAGTCTGGTCAGCGCACCCGTCTTGGCTCGCGATTTGGTTATCAACTTTGATGATCCGAATCCGGCGCCAAAAGAAGGCTTTGAAACAGCTGTAGAAAAATTCAAAGCTGCCAACCCTGACATCAACGTCATCGTGAACATCACTGACCGTGAAGCTCACAAAACTGCGATTCGTAACTTTCTGAGTGCAGAAGCTCCAGACGTCACTTCCTGGTACCCGGGCAACCGCATGGCGCCTTTCGTCAATGCGGGGCAATTTGAAGATGTCTCGGATCTTTGGGAAGCTGAGGGGTTCAATGAATCACTGGCATCCACTCAATCTGCCATGACTATTGATGGCAAGCAGTGGGGCGTTCCTTACACTTATTACCAATGGGGTATCTACTACCGCAAAGATATTTTTGAAGCCAACGGTATCGACGTACCCGCAACATGGGACGAACTGCTAGCGGCTTCTGCAAAACTAAAAGCCGCTGAAATTACACCGATCACTATCGGTACCAAATTTCTATGGACTGCTGCTGGCGTATTCGATTATCTGAACCTGCGCACTAACGGTTATGAGGTTCATAACGACCTGACAGCTGGCAAAATCAAGTACACCGATCCACGCATTGTTGACGTATTCAACAAGTGGAAGGAACTGGTAGAGCCTGGCTACTTTATTGAAAATCATGCCACTATGAGCTGGCAGGATGCTCTGGCACCTTTCGTCCAGGGCGAAGCAGCCATGTATGTTATGGGTAACTTTGCAGTAGCTGCCATGCGTGATGCTGGACTTACCGATGATCAGATCGATTACTTCCCGTTCCCTGAAATCACACCGGGCGTACCTCGTGCAGAAGAAGCACCAGCTGATGCTTTCTTTATTCCTAGTAATGCCAAGAACAAAGAAGATGCGCGTAAGTTTCTGGCGTTCGTTGCCCAGCCGGATGTACAGACTGAATGGAACGCGACCATTGGTCAGTTACCTATCAACAGCAACTCCTCTGTTGGTGATGACAAATTTCTGCAAAAAGGGTTTGAGACTGTTAGCACGGCTCAAGGCCTTGCGCAGTTCTATGACCGTGATGCACCGGCAGAAATGGCTAAAGGTGGCATGGAAGGCTTTCAAGAATTCATGATCAAGCCTGAGCGGATGGATGCCATTCTGGAACGCCTGGACAAAATCCAGGATCGTGTTTACAAGTAATTTGTGACCGAAGGGGCTCAGGTGGTTTTTGTTGCTGCCTGAGCCCTCTTCACACGGCAACCAGCCCCTGCAGCCCACAGGCGTTGCGGTGTAAGGCGAGGCCCACATTGAGGAGAATGGAATATGACTACTGCAAGCGGTAACGCAGCAACGCTCCAAGGCTCAGCCAAACCACCGAGCTGGTTACACCGGAACAGGATCAAACTGGCCCCCTGGTTTTTCCTGCTACCAGGGCTGATATTCTTCTCTGTGTACGTCATCATTCCGATTTTTCAATCCATCTGGATCTCGCTATTTGCCTGGGACGGTTTGGGTGCAAAAGAATGGGTTGGCATGGCCAACTACGTCGAGTTAATAGACGATGACAGGTTCTACACCTCACTCAAGAACAATCTCTGGTGGTTGGTCCTGTACATGCTGGCCGTGCCAGCCGGCCTTGCTATCGCGCTGTTTTTAAATCAGACGGTCACAGGCATTCGGTTTTATAAATCGATGTTCTTCTTTCCCTTCGTTATCAGTCAGGTAGTTGTTGGACTGATCTTCAGCTGGTTCTACAATCCAAGCTTTGGTGTGGTTGGCATTGTGTGGGAATTTTTTGGAGCTACACCACCCTCCATACTTGGAGACGAGGATCTGGTTACCTTCGGCATTATCTTCGCAGGCCTCTGGCCGCAGATTGCCTATTGCATGATTCTGTATCTCACAGGCCTCAATAATGTATCACCTGATCAGGTGGAAGCTGGCCGTCTGGACAATGCCAAAGGCTGGAAGATGCTCTGGTACATCATTTTGCCGCAGCTCAAGCCCGCCACCTTTATTGCCATCGTGGTAACCGTAATCGGCGCACTCAGATCCTTTGATCTTATTGCCATCATGACTCAAGGCGGGCCTTACGGCTCGTCCAACGTTCTAGCGTACTTCATGTTCGAGACAGCCTTGTCTGAATATGGGTTCCGCTATGGCTACGGTTCGGCAATTGCCACCGTGTTGTTTGTCATCATGCTGGTATACATCAGCTTTTTCCTATGGCGCATGTATCAGGACGAGAAGGGGTAGATCATGTTTCCAAAACCTATTGAGCACTCAAGTGCTGGCGTACGCACTGGCTACCAGATCATGCTACCCATAGCGTTGTTTATCTGGTTACTGCCACTGTTGGCGATTGTACTGACCTCCATACGTCCGGGCGGTGACATTAATGCCGGTAACGTTTTTGGCTGGCCTTCCGACTTTCAGCTTATCGAAAACTACACGGCAGTATTTACCCAATCCAAAGCGGGACTGTATTTGTGGAACTCAGTAAAAATAACGATACCTACCGTGATTCTGACCGTCGGGCTATCGTGTCTCACCGGATACGCGCTGTCTGTGTATCGTTTCAAATGGGCCATCCCGCTATTCTTCATTTTTGTTGCGGGTAACTTTGTCCCTTTTCAGATTCTGATGGTGCCAGTTAGAGATCTCTCAGTGAACACTGGGCTGTACAACACTGTCCATGGATTGGTGTTGTTCCACGCAGCGTTTCAGCTTGGCTTTTGTACGCTGTTCATGCGTAACTTTATAAAAGCTCTACCCTTCGAGCTTATCGAATCCGCAAGGATTGAAGGTGTGGCCGAATTCAAGATTTTTTGGTACCTGGTGATGCCACTGGTAAAACCTGCCGTGGCAGCATTGTCGGTGCTGATATTCACCTTCATCTGGAATGACTACTTCTGGGCCACCGTATTGATTCAGGGCGATCATGCCTTACCGATAACAGCCGGTGTCAAAGCGCTGAATGGGCAGTTTGTCAGTCAGTGGCATCTTGTTTCAGCGGCGTCTTTGCTGGCTGCGGTGCCTCCAGTATTGATGTTCTTTGCCATGCAAAAGCACTTCATTGCCGGGCTGACGCTAGGGGCGACCAAGGGTTGATACAAGGGTGCTTTGGTTTTCACTTGAATGTCGGCTAATCGGTGTCTGCGGCTCCTCAATGAGTGCAGTATGATACTCACTAGAGTGCAAGAATATAGACGTTAACAATGGCTACGATTAAAGACATAGCACGACTATCCGGGGCAGGAATTGCAACGGTCTCGCGGGTTGTGAATAAAAAAGGCTACGTTTCAGACGCTACACGCGAGCGTGTCGAGAAAGCGATAGCGGAACTGGGATACCGCCCCAATGCGGGAGCCCGAACGATACGCAGCGGACGCAGTCACTTGATCGGGGTTCTGGTGCCTTCGATAAAAGTGGATTTCTTTGCCCGGCTGGCTCATCGATTGGAGCAGGTCTTGTTTGCACAAGGCTACCAGACACTCATTTGTTCAACATCAGAAGATCTCAAGCACGAAACCGAATACATCAACATGCTACTTGCGCAGCAAGTTGACGGCGTCATGGTGGCCTCAGTGAGCGGCAACGTTAATGTATTTTCAAAACTTGTAGATGCACGGATTCCAGTTATAGCTATCGATCGCAAACTGAAAGGCATCGGCGCGCCTTTGGTAAGCTCCGATCATTTTGCAGGTGGCCAGATGGCCGCCAAACACCTTATCGATCTGGGACACACACAGGTGTCGGTTGTCGGTGCCCCCGAACAAGCTGAACCTGTACAGGAGCGAGCAGCCGGAGCCTTAAAAGCCTTCAGTGATGCGGGTCTGTCTCCCCCTGAAATCGTCCTGAGTAATGATCATAGCGTCAAGGGCTGTTCAGAGCTCGCACTTGAAGTGCTTGGCCGGACTCCTCGCCCTACGGCAATCATTGCAACCAGTGATATCGCCGCAATCGGTATTTTGCATGCCGCACGTGCCAAGAGCTTGTCTGTTCCGACTGATCTATCAGTCACAGGTTTTGACGATACGCCACTGGTAGCCTACGTATTTCCCTCTGTCACCACCGTTGCGCAACCGATTGATCAGATCGCTCAGGAGGCCATTGACGCCATGTTAGCGATGATTAACAGTCCTGATTCATCAGTACCCGCTGATGTAATTTTGCCAGTGTCGCTTCGTCTTCGCCAATCTACGACGACAGTATAACGATGGCGTGCAAACGCAGCGCATGACACCGGCAAACTTAGAGACTACTTCGAAAGCCTTTCCCAAGCGGCGTCAGAATCCACTTTATACGTCTGCCAATTGCCATCTGTCCAACGGTCACGTCCTCGAGCGGCATAAAACAGAAACAACTGATCTTCGAAGATTTCCCAATGTGTGCCGTCGGTACGAACCAGACCCTCACCAAGGCTAAGCGCGTTGGCACAATGCCCGTTGTAGGCAGGCGAGTACTTTTCAGGGTCAGCTGCGAACAGCTTACTGCTCTCCTCGGACAAGAATCGCCATTTGGCGCCCTTGTATTTCACTGTGTAGGTTTTGACGCCACCAACAGCGCTCTCTTGCGGAGCACGTGCTAGCTCATGGTAAGCCACTGAATCATGCCCGCCAATAGCGACGCCACCAAAGCGCGACTTTGATACAGGCTCCTCAGCGTGTGCGGCCAGACTCACGACGCATAAAGCGAGGAACGCGATAGTAGATCGAAAAAATGCAGTATGTTTCATATTATCTACACAAATTAGGGTGGTAGTGTGGTGGACGTCTGGGAGGCGATTAAGTTCAAGCACGCACTATTCCAGATTGGCACATGGCTTCAACCAGCCAGAGGTTTTATTTTACGCCTTCCACTCTCAAGGATTCAATATTCGAATGAACATGAATACCAGTATCTGGCAGCGAGTCATATCTTCGCCACTTGTCGTTTTAGCCACTGCAGCGCTCTTGCAATCACCACTGGCGGTTGGTCAAACTAACGATGATCAATTGGGTCTGACGGATCCGAACGCGTATATGAACGGGTTTCCAACTCAGTCGGATATAACTCTGCAGGCGCTATTAGACAAAGCGATAGAGGCGAACGAACTCGATAGCTATATCGAGAAAAAGGAACTGTCCGTGACTTTGGTTGATATCACTGATATCGATAACCCTAAGCTTGCTCAAGCTAATGGCAGCACCTCGTTTTATGCCGCTAGCCTGCCAAAGCTTGCTATTTTACTGGCTGTGTACGAAGAAGCGCATCTGGATAACTTGGAACTGACACCTGAGATCAATGCGGCATTAGTTAACATGATTCGCCACTCGTCAAACCGTGACGCTACCTATCTCTACAATTTGGTAGGTGCCCCCCGAATTGCTGAGATATTACAGTCCGAGCGTTATCAGTTCTATGACGAGAATACTGGCGGTGGATTGTGGGTTGGCAAACCCTATGGTAAGCAGGGAGCCTGGAAACGAGACCCTCTTACAAATTTCAGTCATGCAGCAACCGGAATTCAGGTGGCACGCTTCTATTATATGCTTCAGCGTAATGAGCTAACCGATCCCACGTATTGCCCATTGATAAAAGAGACATTGGCTGACTCAGCAATTGAACATAAATTTGTCAAAGGCCTTAAAAGCGAAAACCCGACCGCCGAAATCTTCCGGAAATCGGGCACCTGGCGTAACTACCATTCCGATAGCGCTATCGTCGAGTCAGAAAATGGCCACAAGTACATTGCTGTCGCTCTTTCAAATACGCCCAATGGCGGTGTTATTCTCGAACAAATGATCAAGCATCTGGATAGAATCATTGAGAAATATCATTCCACCGGGTCCTGAGGCAGCACCTTTAGTGTCGTGATTTGACCAGTTTATGGATCCTTGCAGCCAGCGTTTGATGCGCAACGGCTGAATTAACTTTGAGCACGTTGGATTGGACTACTGCCAGATAATGATAGCTCTTACCATCTTCCTCTGACTCAACAATGGCCACGGAGGCTAGGATATTCATCCTGTTTCCCTGATATTTCCCACAGACAAAACCCTCTTCAGGTTTGCAGCCATATAGCGAGCCTGATTTAAAATATATCGAATGAGGGTTTAAATTGGGGTGCGAGGCATAGCGAATACGTCGTTCGGTCAGATACATAAGTCGCTTAAGCTCAGTACTTGAAAAAGCATCAATCAGTTTGCCAGCCTCCATTAAGTAAAGTAGTTTCACCAACTCTCGAGAGTTACCAACGCTATTGGTGCCAGGAACTCTGGTTTTTCCTGTGCGTGTAAAAAAACTGCCTTGGCGTAATTTATCAGTATCAATCCCGGCTGTTTGCAAAGGCGATATCATCGCATCCAGGAATAGCTCACCAAGCTCGGCTTTAGCTATGTCCTTCAGATAGGATTGCGCAACCTCATCACTAACCGGGTAGGCTTTGCCAAAATGACTTAGCAACAGCAGCTCTCTTTGCACCATAGCCGCTGCTGCATTAGAGCTTGGCGAGAGCGCCCAATCCAGATATTCGTACAGGTTCCCACGATCACCAACCTTAAGCGCTCGATGTGACAACTCTCTTTTTTCGGTGTTCCAAAACCGAACTTTATGGTGATCTTTGATGACAAATTCGTCAGCAGTTACCATCGTGTCGCGTAGTATCTGGCGTCGCATTTCCACGTCATCTGGGTAAATTTCCTGCAACTTTGAGAATAATGCCACCGCCACCAATAGTTTTCCAACACTTCCAACGTTGCTTATGTAATCGCCGTTATGTTCCGCATAGGCAGGGGCATCGGGATCGCTTAAATCCAGCAAAGCAATACTGTAACTCTCCGGTTGATCGGGAATAAGTGGTGACAGCCGAGCACTTATCGATTTGTCTGGCTCAGGCAATTGGGAGTGACCGTCCACATTGATCAGCCGTGGTCGAATTTCATCTGTTGAGCGCTTTGCACCTTCGTATAATACTTTACCTTCAATTTCACCGACATCGCTCAAGCGATAATACTCAAGCCGGTTAATACCTGTTTCCGCGTAACCGTCAATTGGGTAGGCACTCGTCATACTGGTGGTCATCAGTGAACCCAGTACAACACCTGATAGAACCACTGTTTTTGAAAAATTTATAATCATGTTTTATCTCAGACTTAAATCAGAGCAGTAGTTGTGCTATTGAGGCGCCTCATCGAGGATTACACGGGTCGACGCAAATTGATTGAGCGCTCGATCCATCTCAACCAATCTGGGGTCAGAACTGCCGATAGCCGACTCAACCAAGGGTCTTATCTGAAACAGCACAAACTGCTCCTCCTTGAAACCAAATTCAACGTCTGCGATGGCATTTTGATCGTTGCTGAACCAGCCGCCGACCTGATCACTAAAGGCAATAAGATCACGTATGTTCTGTTCATTCAACTGACGGCTTACACCGCTGGCTGGAACCATTGACGAGCCACCCTGATCTAACAATATTCGCTTACGGTCGGCCGTGGCACTTGCCAGTAGATCAGTAGCGGCAGAGCTACGATCAATCCTGACACTTTCTGCCGAGAGTCCATCAACACCGCCAGCGACACCCTCGTTTAGTACCACCGAGAGCTTATTATCCTGCCCGTCAAAGATATCAGTTGTGACCAACACACCTGATTTGTCTGATGCCACGCTTTTATGCAACAAAATGGCCGTATACACATGTTCGGGCTTATCCATTCTGGCCTGGCGCCAACCGAAAGCACGCTCACTAAAAGGCGAGGCCCATACGTTACGAATGGATTCCAGCACCGCATCAAAACCAACAACATGTGGGTCAGTCAGATTCAAACCTGCGCCGGTAAAACCGGGTAAATCCTCAACGTTGGTATCACTGCGCACAAATACACCGTAGGTGCCTTCTTCACCAAATTCAGTGCGCATTTTTTCACGCAAATCACTAACAAATTGAGAATCGAGCTCCACCGTAGAAAACCATGCGGTTAACTCATCAAGAAAGGCGGTTTGAAAATCAGCTAATTCAGCACCATCCAGCAGGCTCATCTGTGAATATTGAGATTTGATCCAGTCGAACATGGTGTCACCATTAGGGTGCAAATTATCATCAAGCAACTTTCTGAAACTACCAAAGGGTATGGCAACACCCGGTGGAACAGTGCCGGCAAACTGCTTGCTCAGTTGCGCCACTTTGGCAGCTTTTGGTCCAACAGTGACCCCTGATGCTGTTGCGTCGAGGTCTTTGGTAGAGATTGATTCTGTCTGCGTCAGATCAAGCTTGGCTTCGTCTACTTTGATGAGAAAATCAATTGCGTTAGACTTGATTGCTTGCGCAGCTTCAGTGTTGCTGGTTTGACCATCCGACGAGAGTAAATTAATAGAAACCACACCGTTCTTACTAGCCAGTATTTCTATTTTCTTTCCGTAGTACTTTGGTAATTCATTGATCAACTCCTGAGTTACCACTACATTCGGCACACCAAGATTTCGAGCTAACAACTGTACGTGTGAAAGCTGATTGCCTTCGAACGCGGTGAGTATACCTGTCACTGCCGGCAGGTCAGCCAGGGTTTCAGGCACCACCAATACCACTTCATCCGGCTTGAGCACAAGTGCTTCTAAAGTTTCAGGTGTGTGCAGCTCACCCTTCGCAACGCCTGGATTCAGGACTCTGAAACCATAGCTTACGGGCTTGTCAAAGAAGCTATGCTGGACACCCGATAACACTGCCGCATCCGCTGTTAGAGACTTAAGCATCTCGGTATAGCTGAGCAATGGAGAGCCTCTTAAACGATCAGGGACGTAATTGATCGCGAGTGGCTCTATACTGGAAAATCGGCGGACCTGCTCACCAAAAAAGAACTGTACACGCCGTTCCGACCAAACCGGAATACGTTCCAGATTGCGTAATAACGATTGATAGTCCGTTAAGCTAAAAGACGCCGTTGTATTGTCGTTTTTATCTGACTGGCCATTCGCATCGCGTACCCACTTATTCGCTTGGGCATACTCAGCGTTGGTTAACAACCCCACGCCGTACAACATTTTGTGACCGGCAAGTAAGGAGGATATTATTTTTCTCCGCGAGACAAGCGAATCGTTGTTCGACGAGGACTGTTGGTAATACTGTCGTAATAAACTTCCACTGGAGAAAGCGGCCTGCTCTAGCCGGGCAACTAACTGAAAGCCTTCAAATCGTTGCGAACTATTAACTTGCAAATACTCACGCAGTAGAAACATCGCATCTGCCAATGCACTGTATTTTTCAGGCTGATTGGTACTTGACCTCCATAGATCAAGTATTGCCTGAAACACAGTCGGAGCAAAATCAACTAAATCACGTAAGGTAGCCTCAACGGTCCCTGGTGAAAAAATCAAGTCGATGTTGTCAGCCAGTTGAATCATATCCGCGTGACGCGGAGACTGTCGATTCTGTTCAGCATAGGCTCTTACCCTTGCTGCATCATCGATGCTCAGTTTTCCATGAATGCTGTTACGCAGATCTCCAAACGCCTTATCCTCGTCATTCAGACTTGATGCGGTAGTTCGAACTGTGTTAACCAGAGACTGATCTCCAGCAGTGAATGGCAGTCGTTTGAAGGCTTCCAAAATTAGTAGATAGCGCGTCTCAAAAGGCGCATTGTCAGATGTTAACGCCTTAAGTATTTGCGAGCCAACCTCCTGCTCGTTTTCAATCTGAAAAGCCCCTCTGTACGAGCGTGCTTTTCTTAATATCCAACCGTCATCCACATCAACCAGAAATTGCTCCAGCATGAGCGCTTGGAGCTCACCCTCCGGCGAATAATTATTGACTACCGCAAGAGGGTCTGTTGCAGCTAGAACGTTGCCGATGTAGAACCCGTTTTCACGCAGCTCGACTGTGGCGTCACTCCATTGCCCGTGCTGTCGACCACCGCCGTGAGGCTGACATGCAAACGATTTAGGCGGCAGTATAGTACCATCGTTACAGAACCATCTGAGCCGTTTGAAAGGACCTCGTGGTTGATCCTTCATATCTGTGATGGCAGCTCGGTAGCCTGCCAGAGTTGCATTATCAAGCAGCTCTGTTTTATCACCTGCGGCCAGCGACACACTGCCCCAGAGTATTGACGTTACGAAACAAACGACCGTTACATATTGCGCGCTCACACCACCCTTAGATTTACAGATAGACATTCACAACCTCCGGTATCGATACCATAGCGCCACATAGGTTCACAGCCGTATGCCAATAACTGGTCAGAAGCCGTTTGCAGAGTCTAATCTACTATTTTTTGAATGGCATGTGCTGACAGGTTTAATACATCAACGGTGATAGCGGCGAGGATAGGTTTAAATTTACCATTAGGCTGTCTACCGCCCTGTTAGCCATATTCAAAACGGACATTGCTCACTCACTGGTTCACTCGCTATTGAGGTTTTCAATGCAATAACTAATCATGCATTTTATAGCTTGGTGAAAAGTAGAAAACTCATGGAACCAAGCCCAATGACAAAGAATGCTAAGGCAATGAAACTACCCGTGGACACCCCAGGTTCCAGAAGAC
>JALZVU010000041.1 GCA_023301795.1 Granulosicoccus sp. | reverse complement strand
ATGCTCATGCATGCTCTGTGCACTGTGTTTGAAATGCTTCTGAATCAATCTTTAAATACTGCACAAAAGATCGCCTTCATTCAGAACACGCTTTGATAGTGAGCCCTTCGGGCAGTCGGGTTTTGTCGTCGCCACATGCCTGATCAAGTTGATTCTGACTAACGTTTCTAGCGGATGCGAGGTTGGCCCCTGACAAAACAGCATCACCGAGATTGGCTTGTGACAAGTTGGAACCTTGGAGGAAAGCCTCCGACAGATTGGCTCCAAATAAATTAGCGCGCGATAAATTGGAACCTTGGAGGAAAGTCTTCGACAGATCGGCATTCGTGAGACTAGCCTCCGACAGATTGGCAACAATGAGATAGGCCCCCGATAGATTGGCGTCATTGAGCTTAGCCCCCGACATATTGGAACCATAGAGATTAGCGCCTGATACATTGGCATTCGTGAGATTAACGCCGGATAGGTTGGTGTTAAAGATAAAAGCCCCCGCCAGATTGGCACCACCGATATCAGCTCCTGACAGATTGGCATCACCGATTTGAGCGCCCGATAGATTGGCATCAATGAGATTAGCCGCTGATAGACCAGCATTAGTAAGATTAACCCCCGATAGATTGGCACGAAGCAGGTCAGCTCCCGATAGGTTGGCCTCAAGGAGGTTAGCCTCAGACAGATTGGCATTAGTGAGATTAGCCTCCGATAAGTTAGCACGAGGCAGATCAGCTCCTGATAGATTGGCGTCGAGCAGATTAGCTTGCGATAGGTCGGCATCGAGCAGACTAGCCTCAGACAGATCAGCACCAGTAAGGTCTGCCCCCGACAAACTTATCCCGTCCAAATAAACACCGCTCTGACTATCGTCTGTAGATAGATCTATGCCAGCGAGATTAGTTTCTTGACTGTTAAGGTATTCCAAAGCTGGCCCTATAGCTGTGTTGCCTGGTGCGTTTTGAGTCACTGACTCCCACGCTTGTGCAATACGCTGGGTTTGAGGATCTTCTAATTCAATCCAATGCTTAATCGCAGTCGGTATGACAAACGCCAAGCCAATAACAATGGCGGCAACGTGTGTCCATAACCACGCATCGCTTTCTTTGAATCGTCGAATCAATGAACTGCGTTTGTCTGGTTTTTCGCAAGATTCTGGTTTGCGAGCAAACTGTTCTGATTGTTGATGACGTGTACCCATGATTTCCTTCTTGTTCGAATCACTCCAGCTTCCAATTCTAATGATTGTTGTCCCTTAGGTGTTCGGCTCACAGATATAAGCAGACACAAATTACTGTTCAGGTAGCGCAATTTTCTGAATATATTGAGATTGATGTCCGAGTTTGCGTATTCCAGAGCAAGGTTGTCAGTCTTCCTGCGCTTGGGCAGCTTGCTTGGCTGGCTGCCAGCATATCCTTACGATGGTAAGCTAGAACTTCAATCCCACAACAATAGAGTACGACACGTGAGACATTTCAAGCTTCTAGCATTATCAACTGCAATTCTCCTATTAGTTGGTCATTCAGCGTTCGCTGAAACTCGGGTCACTTATAAGTCCGCCAAGGCCAGTTCATCCTATTATCAAATGGGTGTGCAAATTGCCGAGGCGATAAAGGAGGGCACCGACGGTAATACCATCGTAACTGTTGAAGAGAGCCAAGGGTCGGTGCAGAACGTTATGGAATCTGCCGTGCGCGGTGGCAATTTTGTTTTCACCACACCCCCTGCATTAGTGTCCTTGGCCAGAGATGGCAAGGCTATGTTTGAGGGCAAAACTAATCCAAAGTTCGATACCATCAGAGCATTGTTTCCTATTCCGTCACTCACCATGCATTTTGTGGTGGCTGATGACAGCGGTATAGACACGTTCGCTGATCTTGAGGGAAAGACGCTGCTATTGGGTAAAGGTAGTTTTGGTGCAAGTGAAGGCGCTAAATACCTTGGATTATTTGGTCTTGAAGGTAAGGTTGAAATTGCTGATGTTGAATTGTCCAATGCTGTATCAGCGTTGAAAAACGGCCAGATTGATGCGTTTGTCACAGCAGGCAGCTATCCGGCTCCTAACGTGATTGAGGCGGCTGCGGGTACGGGCGTACGCTTACTATCACTCAGCGAAGATCAAATTGCTCAAACCAAGCGCACGCGTCTCGTGATCCCAGCTGGAACGTATGCAGGGCAGGATGCCGATGTCATTACCACCTCACTCCCCGTTGCAGCATTCAGTACCACGGCTATGGACGATGAAGCTGCCTACACATTGGCAAAAACTTTCTGGGAGCAACGTGATGATATGGCCTCGAGTGCGCCATGGTGGGCAGCGGTAACACCCGATATGCTGGGCAACATTCCTACTGAAATCCACGATGGTGCGATCCGTTATTACACGGAAGCAGGTATTACACTTCCCTGAAGATGCAGTGCTCCAACACTGACGCCTGTGGTTTATCACCGGTTTTCTCCATTCGCTACACAATGTTTTTTGGTGTCAGTTGTGCACGGGATACATGAAGATCGATAGCTCAGAATTGAATACACCGAGTCACCCAATGGTATGGGTGGCTTTCGGTGGGCTAAGCGTTTTATTTCATATTGGATTAATTTTTAGTGGTCTGGTGCCAAATCTGGTTAGCAGACCATTGCATCTTGCGTTGGCGCTGCCGTGGATATTCCTGTTTTGTGATCAGACGGGATTCAAAAAGCTAACAGGCGCAGTCCTGTGCTTTGTCGGTGTGGCTATCTGCCTATGGATAGCGATAAACCAATCTGCCCTGGGTGATCAATACGGTTATCTGTCGGGGCATTGGCAAGTGATCATGGCTGTTGCACTACTGGCCATAGTGCTGGAGATGGCAAGACGCGCCATAGGCTGGCCATTACCCTTGGTCGCTCTAATTGCACTTCTCTACGGCACGAATGGGCATCACCTATCAGGTGAATTTGGCTTTGCGCAGCTTCCACTCAACAGCTTCCTCGGTACGCTTACTATCGCCGAAGGTGGTGTGTGGGGGAGCCTTGCTGGCATCTCGGTTGGCATTGTAGCGGTGTTCGTTATTTTCGGCGCTGTGTTGAATGCCGGTGAAGCAGGACAGGGCTTCATGAACCTTGCCGCTGCGGCTGGCGGGCGCTTGCGAGGCGGCGCTGCCAAAATGGCGGTTATCTCCAGTGCGTTGTTTGGATCAATCTCAGGTTCTGCCTCAGCCAATGTGGCGTCCACCGGCTCCATCACATTGCCCGCTATGACACGCCTTGGTTACCCACGTGCGTTGGCCGGGGCCACTGAAGCCGTAGCCTCTAGCGGTGGTCAAATAATGCCGCCTCTTATGGGTGCTGGCGCATTTGTCATGGTAGAGCTCACAGGCATACCCTATACGGGCATTATGAGCGCAGCCCTGTTGCCGGCATTGTTGTATTTCTTTGCCGTGTGGATGGGTCTTGACGCGTTTAGTCGACGCTTGGATTTAAAGCCGCTAGACGCATCGATGTTGCCAGAAGGACGCCTGGTGTTGATCACCACCGGGTTCTTTCTAGTCCCCTTTGGCGTACTTCTCTATAGCTTGTTCGCGCAAGGTTACACCCCGCAGTATGCCGCTTGCATGGCTATTGTGGTGGCTAGCGCGTTGCTACTGATTGATCACACGCTACAACCACAGTGGCGCAAATTCAGCCGACGCATCAGCGATGTCTGTGTTAATTCGGGCAGGCAAATAGCCACTATTGCTGCCATTATTCTTTGTGCTTCCATCATCGTGGGCGTACTGGGCATTACCGGCGCTGGTGTAAAAGTGACATCACTGATCCTCTCAGGATCAGGCGGGCTCCTATGGCCAGCGCTAGGTCTAACGGCTATTGCGTGCCTGGTGCTGGGTATGGAAGTACCCACCACTGCTGCATACGTCATTTGTGTGTCCGTTGCCGGCCCCGCATTAATCGAACTTGGTCTTGCACCCCTGCAAGCTCACTTATTCGTGTTCTGGTTTGCACTGCTTTCCACAATTACCCCACCGGTGTGCGGTGCCGTGTTCATCGCGGCTGGCATGGTTGAAGAGAACTGGCTACGCGTAGCAGGGCATGCGATGATTCTGGGGATAGGGCTCTATTTGATACCGTTGGCGATGATCAGCACGCCCCAGTTAATTGCGTTAACGCAGAGCCCTCTTTTAGCAATAGTTGCCGCTGTAAAAATGATGGTGGCGTTGTCACTTATTTCATTTGGGGTGATTCGTATTGGATCTGTTGTGGTGCGTGTTTTGATGGTTGTCGGTGGATTGGTTTTGGTGTTTTTGCCTTTGCCGGTTTAGAGGCTCGGTTTGGTTCAGTTATCGATGGTGGGGCGAGGAAGGAAGAAAGCTGTGAGTAATGAAAAGCGGCAAGACTCGAGATACAAAGCAATACTGGTAGATTTCGACGGGGTGCTACGTCAGTGGAATGCCTCAGACAATATCATTGAAAGTAAGTACGGATTGACTCAAGGCTCGATACAAAACTCTGCTTTTGACAAAGAATTGTTAGATCAGGCAATCCGTGGAATCATTACAGACAGAAGATGGCGCTCTTTAATCGCAGAGAATCTGCAAGCATCCCAGCCTGCCTCAGATGCGTTTTCTGCAATAGAGGAATGGTCTAGTAGTGCTGGCGAGATCAATGCCGAGTTGTTAAGTCTGTTGTCGTGTTGCAAATCTCAAACCGAAATATTGCTACTGACAAACGCGACATCACGATTAAACGAAGATCTTGCTGCACTTGGCCTAGGCAATTGGTTTACGGGTGTCATAAATTCGAGTGAGACGGGAATTGTCAAGCCAGAACCAGAAATATATGAGGCCGCAATAAATGCCTGTAACTGCGCTGTGGGCAACATCGTATATATTGATGATTCTTTAGAAAATACATTGGCTGCCAGTCGAGTCGGTATATTAAGCCATCATTACGCTGGGGTAGCAGGGTGTAAGCAATTTCTCGAAGAAATTGATCTTTTGGGGAATACTTAAAAAACGTTACTTTGCGAAACGATGAAACTGTAACTTGACCTGCCCCCACTGTTCGGATGTATGAATGCTCGTTCGTCTCGTTTTTTCCCACATACACCTATCGTCTAAACGACAAGTGGTTAGTGCCTGCACTGCGGGTGAGCTTAGCGTTATATCTTCATTATGAAACCAAACAACACGCCGAAGCAATTCGTACAATATGTTGTTTGACAAAATTTGAATGTGAGCTTGGGAGTGAACTTAAATGTTTGTTGTTACTGGTGCAACCTCTGGGATAGGCCAAGCTGTTGCGATCGCACTTGCTCGTCGCCATCGAAAAGTCATTGCTATCGGAAGGAATATTGATCGCCTGAATTTACTAGTAGATGAGCATCCCGAGCTAATTCAGGGTGTTGCCGCTGACATTGCAACTGATTCTGGAATTCGCATAGTATCCGAAGTACTTCAATCCTTCGTGAATATCGACGGGCTTGTTCATGCGGCAGGCTCAGCTGTGCCTCTTTCGAGCTATCGAGATCTAAACAGCAAAGAGTTGTCACATCACTTTTCAGTGCACGTTGCTGCACCTGTCGCGCTCAACAATTGCCTGCGAGAGAAGCTCAAGGGCGCTCGAGTTTTGTATTTGGATTCGTACTCGGCAAGCTCACCTCGAGTAGGTTGGGCTGCGTACTCGATTGTAAAAGCAGCTGCCCAGATGGCTGCGCGCTTGGCAGTCGCAGAAATGAGTGATTCGACGGTTATTCGCGTATTTCCAGGGGGAGTGCGAACACCATTGGTCGAAGCAGTTCTTGCGTCTACAACTGCAAGCGAGACTGCAGACGTTTTCAGAAAAACCGATGCTGAAGGAAAGATATTTGAAGCACCTGTCGTGGGCGAATATTTGACCAATATCCTACTTAGAGCCACCGATGATGAAATAAGGAACCGTGAGTACTGGGATTTCAACAATGCTGCTGATCAAATCTTCGAAAAAGAGGGGGTCGAATGTTCCTGACTTTGAGCGGCAAGCCACCCAAGACGCACGTTCTTTAGAGAGCATTGATTCGGAGCGGCTGCTAGTCCACAATCGTGGTGGTAGTGGGGAGTCTTTGTGTCAGTGACTAGAGCTACCAGCTCCCGGTATGGATTGTCCGAATGGAAACAAAATGCAGAGAGTTAATCAGCGCATATAAGCACAAGATAGAGTTCGCCTTATGCTTCTGATGAGAGAGCAGGGCAAACGCCACTATAAAACCACACAGGGGAGTTTGTGCCCAGCGTAGAGGCTGTATGAATGATTGTGTTTAGTACTTTAGTCTAATTCGATAACGCGGAAATTCACACAAGGTGGGAGATCAGGATATGGTTGTAGACAACGTTTATGAGGGTGGCTGCTCTTGCCGCAAGGTTCGGTACAGACTCAATGCAAAACCATTGATCGTCCATGCGTGCCATTGTAGGCAATGCCAACGAGTGACCGGCAGTGCCTTCGTCATGAATGGCTTGATTGAGAAAAATGAAGTGCAGCTTATGAGTGGCGAGGTATCAAAAATTCATTTTCCTGATACTCACCACACAGCGTATTTCTGTCCTGAGTGTGCAACCTATGTGTGGAGTGAGTACAAGAGCGGTCGGTTTAATGATTGTCTATTTGTACGGATTGGCTGTCTGGACGAGCCTGATAATTTTCCACCTGATGTGCACATTTTTCTGGAAAGCAAGCAACCGTGGGTGATTGTTCCTGAAGGCACGCCTGGATTTGATCGCTTCTACAGCATTAAGGATGTTTGGAATGCAACCAGCATCAGCCGTATGGGTGAAGACTGGAAGCCACAAGATAGAGCGTAAGCCGGCCTTGGCCTATTTCATTCTTTCGCTTGCACTCCATTTCATGGCCGCCTTGTTCAGACGGCTCTTTAGAGCGTAACAACACTAGGGTTTACTAACGATCACCAGCTGTAATTGGTTCGAGCTTCATTCCAAAGTCTTCAACCATCGGGCCTATGATCTTTATCGATATTACACCGCAGAACCTTTCAATTTTAAAGATGGGTAAAGCAAAAGCAATTCGGCTGGATACACTCGATCGAATATGTAGAGCTCTCGATTGCCAGCCCGGAGATACACTGGAGTTCCAGAACGAAGATTTGGTGTTGCACGAATCTGGATCGGAGGGATCAAGGTTATGGCAGCTCGTTAATGTCACATTACTGAATTCCCGGTTCCAGTCAACAATTCCAGTGTATCGAACCAAGCAACTCAGCCCCCACTAGCTTTTAGTCGAGGAGAGCCCTCTGCAGGGAGGTCACTATTTGCAGGCTTGTGCTATAAGGCAGGCAGCTGATATCGGCTAGGCTAGTATGTCAATCAGTCTCCCGGTTCGTTGAGAGTCGGCGGATTCATCATCGCCGTTGGTTGCAAGCTCGGTGTTTACGAAGGACTTGATATCATCATCACTGGCGCCGGAATTCTTCATTTCTTTCGCTTTGGCGTACAAAGCATCTTTCGCTTTGTCAGAGAAAGAATTGTCAAGTGCATCGAGCGGTGCAACCCGTGAAGAAAGCTCTGCATCTCCAGCACCCGGAGGCCAAGATGGGTTTGATTGAGCCTGATACAGAGATATAGCTGTTGTGGTCAGATCGTTCGATGTGCTTACGTTCATATGACGAACACCTCGGTTAAAACTAGAATGCTATGAAATTTGGTTAGCGACGAGCGCCATGTGCAACTTGAACATCGGCACCCTCGGTGAGTAGATCATCACGCAAAGTGTCTAGGCCATCATGTCCACCATCTGTCCTGATTGTTTGGCTCCACTAGGAACACGAACTCCGTGGGCTTCCAGCTCGCTGTCTACATAGGCCTTGATTTCTTCTGAACTGGCGCCGGACGCCTTCAGACGATCAACCTCAGCAAACAAGGTATCTTTCGCATCATCCGGCAGCGTATTACTCTTGCTACTACGCGCTGGTATTGCGGGTGAGTGAGAAGGGGAACTCCGAGACGTCGAGGTTGAAGTCGAAACGGTTGAGATCGCCATATTGATAAGCTCGCGCTAAAGTATTTGCTACGGTGACTATGTAGATTTTAACGACTATCCCATTGTTGGATTTTAGTAGCGAATTTCAAAAATAGCGATTCACATCAAGCAATTCTTGAGCTCTGAGAAAAGGCACCAGCCAAAGGAGCTACCAAGTCACTGTAAAAGCAATTTGACCCAGTTGATTCAAATGCGCGGTGGCACTAGTCGAGCTAACTGCTATAAACGGATTAAGAAAATCTTGTGATCGCTGTCTCGCCGTCAGCACTGCACTTGATTTTTTGATTTCTGTATTGATCTTGTGACTCGGCCTGCTCCATAGTCATGCAGTAACATGTTTGTGAAAGCCCGGGCGCATAAAGCGCCCGGGTAAGGTTTCAACGCTATCGCGGTGCGCCGAACACGACCGTCCAGTAACTTGGATAGTCACTTCCGGAACCTGGTACACATGCCGCACCCATTTCTGTGAATTCCTGCTTCATGATGTTGCTGCAGTGTCCTGGACTATCAATCCAGCCGTTCTGGACACTACCGACATTGCGCTGGCCAGCGGCAATGTTTTCGCCGATGTATCGGTATGTGTACCCTTGCGCAACAGCACGGTCCCAAGCTTGTAATCCATCTGAGCCTGTGTGGTTGAAGAAATTGTTGCTTTCCATGTCGTTGGAATGAGACCTTGCTGCAGCAGCAAGCGAATTGTTCCAAACCAGCGGATCTGCTGAGGCAGCGGCTGTCGTGCCACACTGCCTAGCTTGTGTACGGAAATCATTGGTACTTTGCAGGAGCGCCGCTTTCACGTCTTCAGTGGGTGCTGAACATTCGACTGCTGCACTATTGACGGGTGGAGTGGGCTCTGGAGTTGGCGCGGGTTCTGGTGCAGGTTCTGGCGCGGGTTCTGG
>JALZVU010000040.1 GCA_023301795.1 Granulosicoccus sp. | reverse complement strand
TCCGCCAACTCCCGCACGATCGCCTCAACTATTCGAGCATCAGCTCTCAGAAAACTCGATTTGATTAATGCGGCAGCCAATGTGGATGATTTGCGATCTCCACCTGGCAATAGACTCGAAAAACTGACGGGGAACTTAGTCGGATTTCACAGTATCCGCATCAATCAACAATGGCGGGTAATCTTCAAATGGGTAGACGGCGCGGCAGAGGAAGTTCAGATCGTGGACTATCACAGGTGACAAGACATGCTTCCAACTAACAGAACTACAACACACCCCGGTCAGATCCTGCTGCTGGAATACCTCGAGCCATTAGGTGTATCGCAGGCAGAATTTGCAAGACATCTAGGCGTATCTATTCAGCGAATAAACGAGCTGATACGTGGCAAGCGAGGAGTAACGCCTGAAACAGCTTGGCTGCTTTCTGCTTCACTTGGGACAACGCCAGAATTTTGGATGAATTTGCAAATTAGTTACGAATTAACATCTGTTGATCCACCAAAAGGAATCAAACGGTTGGTTGCTTAGCTGAATATGACTTAATGTCTGTGCAGTTTGCCATTTTGCTCGGTTACTTAGGAATGGGATGTGAGCTTCCTGCTCCAAGCATTGTCAGAATAGTGTTCATCGTGAGCAAGTGGCACTCTATTGAGATTAGGGTTCTACGTCCAACAATTGCGCAGCAGTTTTAATTGAACATTCAACCACCGAAAATCTTGATTTATTGCCTGACTATATCTGGTATCGCAGCAAATCCACTAATTGCCCCAAACTTGGCTGACGTGGTCTCAGAGTTTGGATAGTCAATCGCAATGGCAGGATTTCTATTGTCTGCCATCCCGTTAGCTGGAATTTTCCTGACTCCTGTGATAGGAATGATCGCTGATCGCCACGGTCGTCGTGTTGTTATAACAACGTGCCTTCTTCTGTTTGGAATTGCTGGCTTGGCTAGCGCAATAGCACCTTCATATGAAATGTTGCTGCTTGCACGAATGATCCAAGGTGTTGGAGGTGCTGGATTACTAAACCTGTCGCTCGTACTGATTGCTGACCATTGGTCTGGAACAGAGCGAACTACACTGATGGGACGAAACGATGCTGCTCTTGCCATCGGTCTCGTTCTGATGCCACCCATATCTGGTTTTTTTGCTGAGCTTACTTCGTGGCGATGGTCTTTGGCATTAGTAGCGCTCACGATTCCAGTTGCACTCGTAGCTGCACTGACCTTTGAGCCCCATAGGAAGTTGGAACAGCGTTCGCTTAGAGCGCATCTTGGTCAAATGCAAATAGCGGCAAAAATGCCTGTGATATCAGCAACTCTCACTAGCGGATTTGTACTGTTTGTCGTCATATTTGGTGTGTTTCTGACTATTTTGCCGATTCACTTAGACCAAACATACGGATTAGAGGCAGGAGCCCGAGGTGCAGTCCTGGCAGCGCCAGCGGTAGGTTCTATTTTTGCCGCATTTTACTTTGGCCGCCTATCGAAATCAGTGTCGCGAAGGATGATAATTGTTTCATCTGGCCTACTAATATCGTTTTCTATAATGATAATGCGTAGCACAGCTACTCTGTGGATCTTGATAGTTGCCGCGTTGATCTACGGATTGGGTGATGGCGTTTCTATCCCATCGTTCCAAGATCTAATAGCCACATCGGCTCCACCCTCACAGACAGCATCAGTGCTCGCGCTATGGACATCATCCGTGCGCTTAGGGCAGTTGGTAGGTCCATTGGCTGCCGGAACTCTGCTTGTATGGACTTCTACGGGAGTAGTGATGGTTATAGGAGCGTTTGTATTTTGCGCGGTGTCGTTGTTTTGGATGAAATTTCCTTTGCACCTCAACGAGGCTAAAAGTAAGTAGTTGGTCTAGGCTCGTAGGGATAAAAAGAAATTATTCAGTCTAGTACCTTTCGTACTTCCAGTTCGGGCACTCACTTGCCAGTCATTTGCGGTAATCTGAATGGCAGCGACGGGTAAGTTCCGGCCCGAAGCTGAAGATAGAAAGGAGTTCAATTTTCGCCAGTTGATTAGACTATTTGCACATGTGTTCATTAGCAGCAACGGCAACTTTGTCAGCAGTAGTTCCCATGATAGCGAATGCCCGATGCGCTGGACCTGGCGGAACACTGTTTATAGCGCGAAGGACGTCCGCCCCCGAAAATGCTTTCCCCTGATTTTGTTGTGACATGATGCGCAATAGTTCGCTTCCTGACTCCGTTACCTGGGGGAGTTCAATAGCATTCGAATTGATTGATTCATCTGAAACTCTAAGTGAGTCGTCATCTACTTCAATACCGATTGAATTCAACGAATTCTTGTATTGCTCTCGCAGAGCATCTTCGAAGTCAGCGGCATCGAGACCTAGCCTTTGGAACACCTCTTTAGCATCCCCATCCCTTGACTCGATGGCAGCAAGTACGAAGTGTTCTGTACTTGGCTTATTACCCTCACTTCGTTTTTGTGAATGGCGGTCAGCTGCCTGCATCAGTGAGGATAAAGCTCTCATATCTCGAAAGCGCTGTATCATGCGTTTGAACATTGTCTCTCCACATATTTCTACTTAGCTATCGATTTATTTCAATCGACTATTTCCCAAGCCTTCGGTGAGCGGCTTGTTTAGTCACCCCGAGCGCGCTGGCAATACGAGACCAGGACCAGCCTTGTTTCAAGGCCTCTTTGACAGTTCTTTTTTCCAAATCATCAGCTAAGCGTCTTAGGGCTACAACAGCTTCAAATGCTGCGTCTGAATCTTCGGGCGGTGGCAGCCGCTTCCCAAATTGCATGTTGAGATCTTACATCCAAAAAATGAAACCGTCAACATGTATTGACGGTTTGAATATGAAGATACGGAACCGATTCATTTGTTTTCAGGCAGAATTAGTAGATGCCATAACAGGCAGCTTAATGGTCTTATGTCTCGGCATTGCCATGAAAAAAAACCTTTCGAACGACAGGATTGGGCCGAGACGCGCCTGTCGCTGCCGTTCAGAATACTCTGAATGACTGACAAGTTGGTGCCCAAAGCCGACTATATGACTGCGTAAACAGGTCATCATGATTTAACTGTATAGTGGATCAAAATGACTAGAAAGAGGCCCCGTTTCATGGCTACCTACATCCCGGTTTTCGTTTGGACTTTTAGCGCAGTAATCTGTGCGTATATTGCGATAAAACGCGGTGCTAGAGCCACGTTCATGCGCTCGATTATTGTCGCGCTAATTGGGCCGTTCGCAATCCCGCTTGCCTTCGTTGTAAAACCTGAAGAATCACTTCACTCTGAGTAACGAAGACGTAGTCGAAGGCAGCTTTGGGCCGTTCAGAGACCGTCACGGCCATTGAATTGTAGCAGCCTGCGAATCTGTGGTCAGTTAGTGGTGAATGGCTCTGGAGTGCCCTAACCGGAAGGTGGGATGACTTAACGTTTGCCCGCACGGTGCCATCAGTCAAATGTGTTGATAAACAACTCGCAGGGATGAGCCGAGTATTTGCTCAAACTCCGCGACGTTTGCCTTTGTCAACTGGCCAATGTTCGGGTTCATTGCTTCGAGTGCAAACCTGCCAAAAGCTTGCGCCCAGTCATACTTGAGCTCATTGAGGTCGTGCTCAACGTTGCAACATGGGAGCTTGTATTTGTCGAGCTTGAAACCATTTTCGATGTCTCGATCTAAGTGTTCTTGCCACCACTCGATCGGCAACTGTGAATCACACGATGGGCAGCTGACTCGCTCAAAGTTTGCACCGTTATCGAAGAATCGAATTTTGGAAGACGTTTGCAGTTTGATTTCTTCTACGTCAGGGGCAATATCGTTGAAGTATTGCTCGGCGGCCTCTGCAGCTTGATCCGACGGGACAAAGTGTGGGTCGGTGGGTACGAGTTTGATCCAGTTGTCAGACATGCTCAATCGCCATTAGCCAGCTTACAATTTCAACGGAAAAACCGTTGCAGTAGATTTATGCAGACTGTGACATAAAACTTCAAAACACATACTTTGAAACTCCGCACTAACCCGCTTTTTAGGAAGAGAAATGACGGCTCTGGGCCGATTTCAGTCGGTCAAATTGACCGTCAGCTAGTGAAATTCAGCGACTTTCCGTCAACCAAATCCTCTATTGCCGCCTGTTTAGCTAAACACCC
>JALZVU010000039.1 GCA_023301795.1 Granulosicoccus sp. | reverse complement strand
CAGTGGCGGTATTTCACCCTCTAAAGAAGGCACGCTGGCAGAGCCGGTAAAGTTTGTGTCATCCAGTGTAATGATTAGATCATTGAGTGCAGCGCTGGCAGGCGTGGCAGCTAAATCTACCGACAAACTGGCCTTGGTCAATACATCAGGATCTGCCGTTACAGGCACCTCAATATCAAGAGCTGCCATCATCTCGCGCGGGCTGAACTCGTTGCTTGCCAACTGCCCCGTTATTGCAGGTTCGGTGTCAAGGTTTGCCACATTTATCGCACCGCTAAGCTCAAGACCCAAGGCAGATAAAGACAGCGCAGAAACATCAATCTGTTGATCAGCCAGCATTGCGATCACATCAGCTGCCACAGTGGCACTTAAAGCACCACCGGGAAATGCTCCACCGGTGGCATCTGTGGTGAGTGTTAGTCCCTTAGCGCTGTAAACCTGACCATTAAGATCGATCATAAGGTTAGCGGCCGCTTTGATATCGGCGGCTATGTCCATGCTGTTACTAATGACAGAAAAGCTCACATCCAGATCAAACGGCTTTTCCAGCTCTATGGCACCGGTCTGCAAATTGAATGACGACAGTTTGGCATCAGTACCCGTAGAAGCATCGTTCCAGCTCACATTGGCGTCAGTGATAGCAATGCCGCCAACAGCAAGTGCTGCGATCGTTGCACTGCTACCTTCAACCTCAGTGGTCACTTGTTCGTCATCACTCACCTCTTCTGTCGTGGTGGTGGTGGTGCTCTGTACAAGATCGTCCCAGTTGCTCGTGCCATCAGCTGCAAGTTGCAAATCCACTTGAAGACCGCTGAGCTCGACCGTGCGCACGTTGATCTCACGCTTGAGTAGCGGTAGCAGTTCCACCTTTACATCGGCCCCGCCAATACTGGCGAAAGGTTGATCGCCGAAACCTTCGGCATTTGCCAGGCTTATCTCACCAATGGTAATACCCGCCCATGGAAACACTGAAGGGCTTAGATCACCGGCAATAGTGAGGTCGCGTCCAGTCTGCTTCTTGACCTGGTTTTGAATGGTCTGCTTGAAATCATTCCAGTCGACCAGATACACCAGTGCCGCCACGCCAATTCCGACAACAAGCACCAGCACAACAACTGTGCCGATTAGCCATTTTAGGAGTTTCATTATTACTGCCTCTTGATCAATGTAATAAAACCGTATCCATTCGGCCTGTGAGGAATACGCGTCAATAAAATGCTCATGACAGCCCGAGCACCCAGGCGACTTATTATATCTCAGGCAGATGTGTAACTACCGAGAACAGGTGTATCAGACGTGTCACAGGCGTACATCGCCCTTGTCCGCACTCACCTTTAGTCTTTCGACTAGGGCGATTACATATTTGTTACGTAAGTTGTTGGCAAACCATGGCGTCAATTATCAGGCGTCGATTAGACTCCACTCACGGTGCCTGATAGTGTCCCGACTTTCCGCCCTTTTTTTCCAGCAAGCGTATATCGGAGATCTGCATACCCCTGTCCACAGCCTTGCACATGTCATAGATAGTGGCTAATGCCACCTGAAGCCCTATAAGGGCCTCCATCTCCACACCCGTCTGGGAGTGCGTTTCCGCCTGAACCTGGCAGAGCACCTTTCCAGCAGCTTCATCCATCTCAAAACGCACCTCCACACGCGTCAAGCCTATCGGATGGCACAGAGGGATCAAATCGCTGGTCCGTTTGGATGCCATGATCCCGGCGACGCGGGCAATGCCGAGCACATCGCCTTTTTTGTGTGTACCTGCCGCCACCATGGCGAAGGTATCGCTGAGCATCGAAATACTGCCACCTGCAACAGCCACACGATGGGTCACCTGTTTGGCCCCCACATCCACCATATGGGCATCCCCTGACTCGTTAAAATGAGTCAGAGCATCAGAAGTTTTCGACATCAGGTCCTCGCCAGTGCAATGTATTGGGTATTATCTGTGCAGAATATCGTTAAACGGATAAGATCATGGCCATCAAGGTCAAATTTTTTGCAAGCCTGCGCGAACAACGCAAAGAAGGCGTTAAAGAGGTCGATGCTCAGGGACTGAAGAGCGTCAGCGATGTGTGGGAGCGAGCAACCGACACCACTCTGATACCGGCCAATGTCTTGTGCTCGGTAAACCTTGAGCACCGTGAACCTCATGAGAGCGTCAAGGATGGCGACGAGGTAGCGTTTTTCCCACCGGTTACAGGTGGCTAATGAACGTTCAGATCAAGGCAGAGAGCTTTAACCCCGCCGACGCCATTACGCAGTTCGAAGCCGGCATCACTGGCGGCAGTTTCGGTGCCACAGCAAGCTTTGTCGGCACCATGCGTGATTTCAATGAGGGCGACACGGTCTGTGGAATGCACCTTGAGCACTACCCCGGCATGACAGAAAAACAATTGCAGGAAGTCATTGACGATGCAAAGGCACAATGGGACATCATTGACGCACTTATTGTGCACCGGGTGGGCGATATCAAGCCTGGCGAACCCATTGTCCTGACAGCTGTCTGGTCTGCCCATCGCGCTGCTGCCTTCGATGCGTGCCGCTTTTTGATGGAAGCCCTGAAAAGCCGTGCTACTTTTTGGAAAAAGGAAACGCTGACGGGCGGCTCTGAACGCTGGGTTGAAAAAAACACTCCTGGATAGCGGTTTTTTTACCTCGACTATCTCACAGAATATTGCCAACATTTCTGTTCAGAAATTGACCGCTTAAATCTGAACTATGCGAACCCGGTAATGACCAAGCTATGCAACGTTAATTTATCATTGCATCGTTGGAGGTTGAATACCTTCGCGCAGTTGGTAGGCTTTTCGAGCTTGAAATACCCACCCGCATGCGCCCCTTGCAAGCGTCACTGCCCAGCGGGGATGGACACCAGAATTACCAAACAGGGAAATTGATTTATTGAACAGCTCAGGCACGCTGACGCGCGCAACCATTAACGCAACCGTTGCGTTTTTCATGGCAAGTGCGTTTGTCGGATTGAACAACAACGCCGTTGCGCAAAGTGCAACAGCACCTGGTGAAACAGGTCAACTCCAATCTCGAATCATCGGCGGGGAAATCACTCCCATAGCGCAGGTGCCGGCAACGGTTGCCTTGCTCCGAAAAGCTCGGGTCGAGCTCGACGGGGATCTCTTTCAAGCGCAGTTTTGTGGTGGCACCGTTATCGCTGATCGATGGGTGCTTACAGCCGCTCACTGCCTCATTGACCTGGAAGGCAATGTCGTCGCAGCAAATACCCTGTCAGTGCTCAGCGGCAGCGCTGATCTTAACGCCCCAAGCAACCAGCCAATCGATGTGGTGCGAATCATTACACACGCGGGTTTTCAGAGTGTGGAAGAAGGGCAAGACATTGCATTACTGGAGTTACAGCTCGACGCGCAGGTTACACCCGTATCGCTCAACGAATTTCCCGTGGTTGACAACGAACTTGCCTTCATCGCGGGCTGGGGCGCTGTAAACGCCGCCGACGCCGAGCGTGGGCAGAGCTTCCCCAATCAGTTATTGGGCACCTTTGTGAACACAACGCCAGGCAGTATCTGTGGAACTCGATTCCCTGACTACAACGGCTTTACCGACGATACCAACATCTGCGCAGGAGCAATTGGAGGCGGCAGAGATTCCTGCCAGGGTGATTCTGGAGGACCTCTGTACAAGGTAGACCCCTTAACTAACAGAGCGGTTGCTATCGCGGGAATCACCAGCTGGGGTATCAGCTGCGGATTGGCACAAAACCCCGGGGTGTACACCAATGTGTCTTCCTACGTTGGTTGGGTCAGAGAACAACTCGCCCCATTTAACGTGCAACTTAGAGTGCAAAATACTAATCCGGCACTTGACGGCAATCCGGACAGTGGCAGACTGCCCACACCGGCACCAGCACCTACCACACCCGTACAACAGCAGCCAAGCAATGACGGCGTTAACGTTGTGGCAGACAGCAGCTCAGATGATGATGGTTTTTTCTCAGGCACTTTTGGCCTAAGCACGCTGCTGCTGCTGTTGTTGTCGCTAGCGCGGCAACAATACAATAAATCAAGCCGCTCACCGCACTAGAGCCGGCGACCCAGGGCGCTTTACTTCAAAGCGAAGCGCCCCCTGACACCTGAGACAAGGCGCATAGATTGGGTTGCGCCGA
The DNA here is from genome assembly GCA_023301795.1 of Granulosicoccus sp. Lineage (GTDB taxonomy): Bacteria > Pseudomonadota > Gammaproteobacteria > Granulosicoccales > Granulosicoccaceae > Granulosicoccus. The sequence goes on along the minus strand of JALZVU010000039.1, from coordinate 7,677 downwards.
ATCACGCGAGGGCGTGATAACCATGTCTTGCTGCCACATCTGCTAAAAACCTGGCATTGGAATTTCTGCCAATCGATGCGGTGGAACCCCCTCTATCACTCAGATTTTACCCAAGGAGTCGCTAACACCCACATAGATCTGCGATAACTTGCATCCAAGCGGCAGCGAGTCAGGGAAGAACGGATGATTAAAGACAACCGATGATACACATGAAAAATCTGCGCCTGAAGTACAAGTTTCTTATCATCACAATATTGGCAGCACTTCCAACAGTCTTCGCCACCTATTTACTGGCAAAAGAATCGGCTATTACCATCGATTTTGCGTCCAAAGAGATTGATGGCACCCGTTACCTGCAGTCACTGCGCAACCTGCACGAGCTCCTCGCTGAACACAAGATTGCCTACACGAGCTCACTGGTAACCGAGGAATCTTCGCTCACTACTATAAAAAGTAGATTCAAGTCGGCCATCGCTGATATGGACGCCGTCCATCAGCAGTACAGCACCCATCTTGCCATCACCGACGAATGGACTACCCCCCGAGAAAGTATTCAACAACTGATCGATGTTGCACCCGGATTGGACTACGAACAGTCGCTGACCCTGCATGGACAGACACTTGAAAGTATCAGTGCTCTTGCGCAGACAGTTGGGGATAAATCCAACCTGATACTGGACCCCGAACTCGACACCTTCTATTTGATGGACGCTGTGTTACTCAAAATCCCACCCGCGTTGACAGCATTAACCCAATACCAGATAGATCTTAGTGAGAAAAGCGGGTTTATGTATCAGAGCTCCAACCAGTACATGCTGGATCGCATAGCCGCAGCAAACCAGCTTGTGCACGACACCATCAGTATTGCCATAGGTCACAACACCGCGCTGGCCGAACTCGTCGGGCCAACACTGGATGAATTCACACAGAGCAATACAACGGCATTAGCTTCGCTGGAAAGTGTACGTGTCAATGCAACCCCCGAGTTGCGGCTGCAAGCATTTCGGCAAACCCAGGCTGCCAGACAAACGGGATACGAACTGTTCGATGTAACTAATAACAACCTGGAATTGTTATTACAAGCTCGTGTAGACCGCGATACCTCAGAGCGTACGATGATGCTGGCCTTCGTGCTTGCCGCTATCAGTATTGGCACGCTTTTCACCTTCATTGTGAGTCGTAGCATCAGCAACACCATAGTCCAAGCCAAGACCGTTGCCGAGGCTATTGCTGATGATCAGCTGGACAATCGCATCCCTACAGCTGGACGTGATGAGCTAGGTGAGTTGCTTAGCGCCCTGGCAGTGATGCAGACAAAACTGCACCAGCGCATCAATGATGAGCGCCAACAGTCCATTACAAACGGGCGAATCAAGCAAGCACTTGAGTTTGTTTCCAGTCCGGTTATGGTTGCTGATGTCGAGCAGAAAATTATCTACATCAATAAAAGCGCAGGACAGTTCTTTCACACTTTTGAATCTGAACTGGCACAAGAGCTTAATGGTTTTTCACCCAGCAAAATTATTGATCAACCCATGGATTTTCTGTGTAAAGGGCAAGCACTAACCCCTAATGCGGGTGCTGAGGCATCTGAACTTGATCTGGTCGTGGGAGGCCGGCATCTGAAGCTCATTGCAAGCCCGGTACAAGATAATGAATTACAATTATTGGGCACCGTCATTGAGATCAGAGATCGAACAACCCAGATAGCGGTAGAGCAAGCCGTCGGCACTGACGTCATGGGACTGGTAGACGATGCGCTAAAAGGCAATTTGTCCGGACGCATCGTCGCTGAGGGCAAACCCGAATTTCTGGTACCTGTCTATAACGGCATAAACTCCATGGTGGACATTTGCAACTCAGTCATTTCACGAGCCGGAGAGCAATTCAAGTGTCTGGCCAATGGCGACTTGAGCCGCTCCTGGGACAATGACGCTGGGGTGGAGCTGCTTGGCGATTTTAAGCAACTGCGCGACGATGCCAATGCAACAGTTGTGCAGCTGTCGGAGATGATTTCCAGAGTCAAGGACAACGCTGCAGTTCTCAGCGATAGCGCTAACAACGTCATCGGCGTTAACACCACTCTGGAAGAAAACGCTGCAAATTCCACACAAAAAGCAGGCAGCGTTTCATCATCAGTAACATCCATTGCCGACAACGTGGATACCATCGCCGGTGCGGCAGAGCAGATGAACGCCAGCATCAAGGAAATTGTGAAAAACACACAACGCTCTACCACCGTGGCCGTGCAAGCCGTCGATTTAACCAGAGCTGCGGACGCCAAGGTGGCTCAACTGGCCTCCTCGAGTCAAGATATTGGTGTCATGGTGAAGGTCATCAACTCCATCGCCGAACAAACCAATCTTCTGGCGCTCAACGCCACAATAGAAGCCGCACGAGCCGGGGATGCTGGAAAAGGTTTCGCAGTAGTTGCCAATGAAGTAAAAGAACTGGCGAAAGAGACTGCCAAGGCAACCGAGGACATCAGCGAAAAAATTCGAAACATTCAAAGCAACAGTAGCAGTGCAGCTGATGGTATCCGCGAGATAGACGGCATTGTCCAGCAGATCAACGAGCTGCAGACAAACACGGCAACTGCAATGGAACAGCAAAGCGCAACAACGCAAGAAATCAGCCGATCAATTAACTCTGTTGCAACAAGCACATCAGGCATTTCAGAAGAAATTGATGAGCTGGTAGAAGGTACCGTTGAGACAACCGCTGCGGTGCAGGTTGCCTCTGACGAAGTCAAGCAGCTGAACCAGGTGGCGGGTAGCTTGCAGCTATTAGTGGATAACTTTACCTTGAGTCAAACCTCAAGCTCTAACCACACTCGCAAATAGCCCCACACTGTTAAGTCCAGAGACAGCCCGAACCCTATAAACAAAGGATCGGGCCAACATTGAATGGGCTACGACACCTGCTTTAGCACCACCTGATTGTCACCAAAGTCGTAGTGCGTCTCGATCCAGTGCTGCAGTGACGCCTCTGTGCCCTCTGGCGTATGCAAACCCTTCTTGCTACGACGCCACAAGATATCAGCGGCACTGCGCGCCCATTCACTGGCAATCAGATAATCAACTTCTACCTGATAGAGTGGCCCACCAAAGTGATGACCGAGATCACTCATGCTCTTGGCGTCACCCAGAATTTTATCAATCCGCGTGCCGTAGTTACGGCAGTAATCGTTTAAAAGCACCTCATCCAGCCATGGGTAGGCAGAGGCTGTTCTAGCTAAAAACCCATCATAGTCAGCATTGGGGATATCACCACCTGGTAACGGTTCTGGCGATGTCCAGGCATTGGCATTGAAGCCAAGTTCTGGCTTGAGCATGTCCACCACTTGCTCTGCAAGCTTGCGAAAGGTTGTGATCTTTCCACCATACACAGACAAAATTGGTGCTCCCTTGCGCGTATCCAAGTCCAGCTTGTAGTCGCGCGTTACCTTAGAGGCATTGTCTGAGGCGTCATCATACAAAGGTCGCACACCGGTATACGTCCAGACCACATCACTCGGGCTGACCGGCTTTTTAAAGTACTCACTGGCATTGGTACAAATGTATTCAATCTCACTATCTTCGATTTTCTCACTGCCGGGCTCAGTCTGAATTTCTACGTCAGTGGTGCCCAGAAGGGTAAAGTCATTTTCGTACGGTACTGCAAACAGAACGCGGTTATCAGCATTCTGAAAAATGTAGGTATAGGGATGTTCAAACAACTTGGGAACCACCACATGGCTACCTTTCACAAGGCGTACGCCGTGTTTTGCATCGTGGGCCTCATCCAGATTCAATGTCTTCTCCACCCAAGGGCCTGAGGCATTCACAATAGCTCTGGCAGTCACTGATGAATCATTGCCGGACATGTGATCATGAAGATTGACGGTCCACTGCCCATCGCCACGAATAATGTCGGTGCATTCGGTCCTGACCCGGACGTCACATCCTCGCTCCGCAGCATCCATCACATTCAACGTTACCAGTCGAGCATCCTGCACCCAGCAATCCGAGTACTCGAACCCTCGGGTAAAGTCATCTTTCAGAATTTCCCCGGACACGTGCTGGGTAAGATCAACGTTGTGGGATGCGGGAAGAAGTTTGCGCCCACCCAGATTGTCATATAAAAACAGGCCAAGTCTGATGAGCCATCGCGGACGTAGCGCTTTGTGATGCGGCAATATGAAACGCAGTGGCCAGATAATATGAGGGGCTGCCCGTAGCAGTACTTCTCGCTCGGCCAACGCATGACGCACTAGTGCGAAGTCGTAGTATTCAAGGTATCTCAACCCACCATGAACAAGTTTTGTACTGGCAGATGATGTGTGCTGTGCAAGGTCATCTTTCTCGCACAACAACACGTTCAGACCACGCCCCGCAGCGTCACGCGCGATGCCAGCACCGTTGATGCCGCCACCAATGACAACAAGATCATAGGTACTCATGGTCGAACCTCTTTGTATAGTTTATGAATCACAACTGCTCTTACGAGAATTGCGACAAATCAGTCAGAGCCACAATGACTGTGTGATCGAGCCCGGAGTATTCATGAAACGCAGCAAAAACAAGTGGCTTCATGGATAGTCCACATTAAGTAGGCAAGTAGCAGATGCGTCCTGTTCAACGCACCTGCCCTTACCGATTTTACAAAAAACGTACGCGTTTTACTATAAAACTACTGATGCGAACCTACTGGTTCCAGCTTTTGATCAACTCATCGTAGTTGACTGTCTCAGGCGTAGGCTTCTCATTCTCAAGCTTCGCCTTTGGCGCACCTGGCTGGCTGAACCAATACTCTGGATCCTGCTCATCGTTCAGAACCGGACCGATATCGCCCTGCACACCAGCACGCTCAAGCCGTGCCATTATTTTCTCCTGAGCTTCACACAGTGAGTCCATCGCTTCTTGTGCAGTCTTTGCACCCGAAGAGGCATCACCAATGTTCTGCCACCAGAGCTGTGCAAGCTTGGGGTAGTCAGGAACGTTAGTGCCCGTTGGTGACCAACGCACGCGTGCAGGCGAACGATAGAACTCAATCAGACCACCCAGCTTGGGTGCACGTTCGGTGAAGCTATCATGCTGAATAGTACTTTCACGGATAAACGTCAGGCCAGTGTGAGACTTCTTGACATCAACTGTCTTTGAAGTAACGAACTGAGCGTACAACCATGCAGCCTGTGCACGATCAACCGGCGTTGATTTCATCAACGTCCATGAACCTGCATCCTGATAGCCAAGCTTCTGACCCTCTTCCCAATAAGCACCCTTCGGACTTGGAGCCATACGCCACTTCGGGTTGCCTTCCTCATCCACTACTGGTATGCCTTCTTTGACCATGTCGGCTGTGAACGCTGTGTACCAGAACATCTGCTGTGCGATAGCGCCCTGAGCGGGTACTGGTCCTGCTTCTCCAAAAACCATTCCAGCAGCTTCAGGTGGTGCATAAGCATTCAACCACTCGATGTACTTGTTGATTGAGTAAACAGCTGCAGGACCGTTAGTGTCTCCACCGCGTGCTACACAAGAACCCACAGGCTGGCTGTTCTCGTTAACACGAATGCCCCACTCATCAACAGGCAATCCGTTAGGTTCGCCCTTGTCACCGTTCCCTGCCATGGAGAGCCAGGCATCAGTGAAACGCCAACCCAACGATGGATCCTTTTTACCGTAATCCATATGGCCATAAACTGTCTGACCATCAATCTCTCGCCCAGTAAAAAACTCAGCGATGTCCTCGTAGGCAGACCAGTTAACTGGCACACCTAGCTCATACCCGTACTTCTCCTGGAAGTCCGCTTTGTTTTGTTCGTCGTTGAACCAGTCATAACGGAACCAGTATAAATTGGCGAACTGCTGTGTAGGCAATTGATACAACTTGCCATCAGGACCTGTGGTGAAGTCCTTGCCAATAAAATCTTCCAGGTCAAGCGAAGGCGATGTGACATCAGCTCCTTCGCCGGCCATCCAGTCAGTCAGATTGCGCGCCAGCTGATAACGCCAGTGTGTTCCGATTAAATCAGAATCGTTAACGTAGGCATCATAGATGTTCTCACCAGACTGCATCTGTGTTTGCAGCTTTTCGACCACATCACCCTCACCAATCAGATCATGAGTGATGCTGATTCCCGTGATGGCAGTGAAAGCCGGTGCCAGTACTTTAGACTCATACTCGTGTGTGGCGATCGTCTCCGACACCACTTTAATCTCCATGCCAGCGAACGGCTTGGCAGCATCGACAAACCACTGCATCTCTGCCTTCTGCTCGTCGGCAGATAAAGTAGACAGATCTCCAACTTCACTTGCTAGAAACTCTTCGGCCGCTGCCATGTCTGCTTGCGCAGCATGAGAGCTCCCTAGAAATACGGCCACGGCTACTGCCATTTTGGCCTTTCTGAAATGACGCATTTATTTCCTCCCAATGGATAGTTATGCGTAACGTTTCCCGCCATCAAACACATGACAGGCTCACTTAACCCTAGTGTTAACAAACTGTACGAATGAACAACACCTACAGGCTGCCCGATAACAGATTGACCGACTGCACGCGCCAGAAAATCTGCTTACAAAAACGCCTTGGAGCTGATGCGTATTTTTTTGCACACCCGCTATTCAACTCTTCAAACGAATCTGAATACTAACAGCGCATAGACAATAGATACACCCAGCGCTTTCCATAAATCAGGGCCAACCCAACCCAGCCACGCAAGGTTGATAAATGCACTGCCCAATAGAGACAGAAACAACCGGTCACCGCGTGTGGTCTCAAACTGCAAAATACCGAGGCGCGGCCCGCCACCGGGGCTAAATGCCTCCCAGACAGACATTCCCACCAGCAACGACACAATGGTAATGAAAAAGATTGCGGTGGGCTTTGTCCACGCCATCCAGCTCAAATTAGGGGCTGAATCACTCTGGAACCAGAAATACACCCCGATGCCGATGAGCAGTACCACAAAGGCGCTCCAACCTAATGCTCTTAGCCCTGATGAGGCTTTTACCGGTGCGGTTTGCGATTTTTCTACAGTGGCCATATTACACACGCCCTAACGCGAAACCTTTCGCGATGTAGTTACGAACAAAATAGATAACCAAAGCGCCCGGAATAATCGTTAGCACGCCCGCCGCTGCCAGCACTCCCCAATCCATTCCTGATGCCGATACGGTGCGCGTCATGATGGCAGTAATCGGTTTTGCATCGGTGGCGGTCAGTGTTCGTGCCAACAGAAGCTCCACCCATGAAAACATGAAACAAAAGAATGCTGCCACCCCAATTCCTGATGCAATCAAAGGCATGAAAATCTTGACGAAAAACTTTGGAAACGAATAACCATCGATATAGGCAGTTTCATCAATTTCACGTGGCACACCCGACATGAAACCCTCCAGTATCCACACCGCCAAAGGCACATTAAACAGGCAATGCGCAAGCGCTACAGCTATGTGAGTGTCAAACAAACCAAATGCTGAATACAATTGAAAAAACGGCAGGGCAAATACGGCTGGCGGTGCCATACGGTTACTGAGCAGCCAGAAAAACATGTGCTTATCACCCAGAAACTGATACCGGCTGAAGGCATAGGCCGCAGGCAGGGCCACAGACACTGAGATAACCATGTTGATTACCACATAGGTCATGGAATTAAGATAGCCGTTGTACCAGGAAGGGTCACCGAATATCACC
>JALZVU010000038.1 GCA_023301795.1 Granulosicoccus sp. | reverse complement strand
AACAGTTCTGCGCCAATGATAGTGTGGGGTTTCCCCATGTGAAAGTAGGTCATTGCCGGGTTTTATTCTCGCAGCTCCTCGAAAGGGACTGCGACGCCACTAGGCCATCCTTCGGGATGGCCTTTTGTCGTTTCTGGGCAGTGAAAACAGTAAGCGCTCGGTCTGCTAGACCTCTATATGTGGATCGCTGTCACAATGAAGGTCTAACTCACTCCGAAAAGTAAGTGAGCACTCTGTGCCGCCTAACATCTCACCATCTCTTGGCCAGCTTCAACTCAGGCTGATTTGCGCTGATCCTTTGAGTTGTCTGTTGAGATCGAATGCGTGATCAGGAAATGTCGCATATCGTCTTTGGGTAATGGGTGACTTAGGAAAAAGCCTTGAACCTCATCGCAATGATTCTCTTTCAAATATCCTAGTTGTTCAACTGTCTCTACCCCTTCGGCAAGAACCTTGAGTTTCATGCTTTTTGCCATAGCAATAATGGCATTTACGATCGCTGCATCCTCCACATTAAAGGCAATACCGTCAATAAAGGATTTATCGATCTTCAGCCGATCGATTGGATAGTTTTTTAGCTGACTCAAACTTGAATAGCCGGTGCCGAAATCATCGATACTAAGCTGCACACCAATCGCCTTTAGTTTTCGCAGTGTTTGAACTGCGTGCTCCGTGTCCACAGCCAGTAGGGACTCAGTTATCTCTAGCTCCAGACTGTTGGGCTCAAGACCGCTTTCCTCAAGTATTGAGGCAACAAGATCGGGGAAATCAGGCCGTAAAAACTGTAGAACAGAAATATTCACGGCTACTCTGGAAAAGATAAACCCGTCGTTCAACCATTGTTTAGCTTCGTAGCATGCAGTTCGCATAACCCACTCACCAATAGCAACGATGAGCCCGCTCTCCTCCGCGATAGGTATGAAGACAAAAGGGGGAACATTGCCAAGCTCTACATTGTTCCAGCGAAGCAGCACTTCCATGCCGTCCATCAATCCGTTGGAGAGATTTTGCTGTGGTTGGTAATGCAGGTGCAATTCACCACGATCTATCGCCCCACGCAATTGTGAGTCAAGTTTGTGTCGTCTTTGTACCTCTTCGCTCATTTCTCTGTCGTGAGTCATATATAAATTTTTGCCCCCACGTTTTGCGCAATACATTGCCATGTCAGCATTTTTGAGCAACTCATCGGCAGTGTCACCACTGTCTGGGTAAAGGGCTATACCAACGCTAGGTGATGTAAATACATCATTGCTATCAATTTTGTAAGGCTTAGATAGATTTTGGAGTATACGAGAGGCAACCTGCTCGGCCTCTTTGGCATTGTTTATTGAGGAAAGCAATATTGTGTACTCGTCTCCTCCCATCCGTGCAATGACCTCATCTTGAGTGTCATACCGTTTACAGTGCGGTGCATCAATTCGCCGAACACTATTTTCTAATCGTCTACTAACCTTCTGTAGCAATTGATCTCCTACGCAATGACCGAAGGTGTCATTCACTTTCTTGAAATCATCAAGATCAATAAACAATACCGCTACAACGCCTGCATTCTCAATAGCGTTTGCCAGGACCCTGTCCAATTCAGATTTGAACAGTTCCCGGTTTGGTAAATCTGTCAGACTATCGTAGTAAGCAAGATGAAAAATTTTATCTTCAGCCTTACGTCGTTCCGTTACATCCTGCACTATTCCATGCAGAAATATTACCTCACCGTTTGAATCGTATTCTGGTTCAAGCTGTTGAGTCACATTAAGAACGCTGCTGTCGCCGTTTATAATTCGATGATCAATATTTGATTCCTGTGGTGACTTGCGTGCTTCATCTATCCAGAGTTGGACGCTGTCCTTGTCTTCACTGTGAACAGAGGATAGTAGTGTGTCAAACGTGGAAGGAGATTGATCAACTTGAATACCGAGCAATGTGTACAAATGCTCTGAATACTCCATCAGGCCCGTAGTGACATCGAGGCGCCAATTGCCCATCTGTGCAATACGTTGCGCGGCAACTAGACTATGCTGGCTTTCCCCTAACTGGTTAATAGTCTCACTGGCTCTCAACATATAGCGTAGCCGGTGTCGCAGTAGAGTCCAGTTAAGCGGTTTAGTCGCAAATTCAGTTGCGCCAACAGTAAATGCGCGATCGATCGACTGCGAATCATCAAGTCCTGTCAACATCAGTATCGGGGTTGAACGGTATTGCACAGACGTTCGCAAGCGAATACATGTTTCAAATCCGTTTAGTTCCGGCATTTCAACATCAAGTAAGATAATGTCCGGTCCAATAGAATCAATTATCTCAAGGGCCTGCAGTCCGTTAACAGCCTCTGAAACTATAAATCCTTCTTGTGATAAAAATTCCTGGGCGAGCATACGAATAGTGTCGTTGTCATCGATAATCATGACCTTGTAACGCTTGTTGTTCTCCTCATTCATTAGGCTGCTCTTTGACACTCGTTGTGAAGAGCCTCAATGACTCGTTCACGCTCTATTTTAATCTTCTCCAGATGTATTTCCATACCGCCAAGATTACCCGTGCCCGCAACAGACTCGAGCACATTGCATAGTTCAGCGAGGTGTTGAGCCCCAAGGTTGGCGGCGCTGCCCTTTAAACTGTGCGCTACTTTTTTAACCTCTTCCGCCTCTCCTTGGGCTAATTTGACTACAAGTTTTTCGATATCATTTGAAGAGACGTCAATAAACTTAAGGATCAGTCTTGATAGAAATCCAGCTGATGCTTGGGCGCTAATTGCTGCAATCTCCGCAAACGCAACAGAATCCAGTGCGGCAATATCTGACTCGTCTTGCTTGGCGGTTCTTATGTCACTTGCACCGGCCATTCCTGGTACTACTGATAAATGTGGTGCTTTGCTCACCATGTCGTCATTCGGCTCATCGGTGCGTTCATCCAGCCAACGACCAAGCATTTCGTACATCTGTTTCGAGCTAACCGGTTTGCTCAGATATTCATCCATACCCTGTTCAATGCACGATTCGCGATCACCTTGTAAGGCGTTTGCAGTTAGAGCCACAATGGGTGTTGGATTCAGCGACGGTTGAGTTTTTTCATGTTGCCGTATCATCCGAGTTGATTCAAACCCATCCATGATCGGCATTTGACAATCCATCAATACAACATCAAAGTGCTCATTCACAAATCTATCGAATGCTTCTCGACCATTGCCAACTACGTGGTACTCAACCCCCATTAAATTCATCATCTCGCTGATCAATTCCTGATTTACAGGGTTATCTTCAGCGATCAATATCCTTCCGGCTAATGCCTTGTATTCAAGTTTGTGTACTTTTGTTACCAGCGTAGACTCGATTGGGGTGTTGGCCATAACGGCTGTCAGGCACTGGAACAATTCAGGCTGGCGCACTGGCTTTGTTAGCGCAGACTCAAGACCAATTGCGCGATACGATGCGGTATCAAGTTGGTCGCATACGGAGCTCAGTAGAATCAAGCGTGTGTGAATTAAATTCTGGTCCGCTTTGATTGCGACGGTAAGAGACAATCCGTCCATCCCTGGCATGTGCATATCGAGTATCGCAAGATCGAAGGGATGACTATCCTCATTTGCTGCACGAAGCGCACTCAGCGCCTCATGTCCACTTGCAGTAAGCTGGAAGTCAGCACCCCAATATTCGACCTGAGCTTGTAGAATTTCCCGATTTGTTCTGTTGTCATCAACGATCAGAATCCGTTTACCCTTAAGTGATTGATTGTCCTGCCAGGCTTTCTCGACGGTATCAGATAGCTTGCCCACGCTGGCTGTAAACCAGAACGTAGAGCCGATCCCAGGTTCGCTGCTTACACCAATATCGCCATCCATAAGTTCGCTCAACTGTGCGGAGATAGCCAAACCCAATCCAGATCCACCGTACAAACGGGTGGTTGTTCCATCTGCTTGAACAAATGATTCAAAAATTTGCGACTGACACTCAGCTGCAATTCCAATTCCTGTGTCTACCACCTCAAAGCGCAACAAGCTTTGATTCGTACCATTATCCTCACTGAATACGGTAAGTTTAACTTCACCTTCGGAGGTGAATTTGACGGCATTTCCCAAAAGGTTAATCAGGATTTGTCTTACACGGCTAGCATCTCCCTGGTACGCTACGTGAGCATCGGGGGGCAGTAGGGCAGAAATCTCTATACCCTTTTTATGTGCACTTTCTGCCACCAACTCAACAACGTCTTCCACCACTTCACGTAGATCGAAAGCGCTGTACTGCAACTCAAGCTTACCGGCCTCGATTTTCGAAAAATCGAGAATATCGTTTATTACTGATAACAGCGATTGACCTGATCTAAAAATAGTGGAGGCGTATCTGCCTTGGGTTTCATCTAGCTCTGTGTTCATGAGCAATTCGGTCATGCCCAGCACGCCATTGATAGGAGTGCGCACTTCGTGACTCATGTTGGCCAGAAATTCCCCTTTGAGTCGCGCTGCTTCTTCTGATATTTCTGTTCGTTCAATCAACTCAAGTTCGTTTGCCTTAATAGCATCGCGCATTGATATGAAGCTATTGGTAAGCGCACCTATTTCGTCATTGGTGTTATATACAGGCACCGGTGAATCGTAGTTACCGGCGGCAAGTCCTTGCGCACCGATTACTAGAGCGTTAATTGGTTTGACCGCTGCACGAGCTAGAAAGTATCCCAATATAGCCATTAGCAAAAAAGCAGCGACGCCTATTACCAAAATGTATTTAAACAGATTCTGTATAGTGCTATAAGCAATATCTGTATCCAATCCCACATGTAAAATCCAGTGCGGATTACGTACTGTGTCTGTTTCTGCTGAATAAGCAGAGGCTACGACATAATTTGTTTGATTAATTTGATGTTCAAGTACACCTACATTGGACGAAATAGCCGTCAGGAATTCTTTGGACAACTGCTTTTCACGTGTTGAATAGAGAACCTTTTTGTCCTTTACAGACTGGAGTACTATAAGATGTTGGCGATCTTGTTTTCCACCAAATACTGAGCGCGCTGCAAGTTCCCTTTCAATAAGTTCCCAGTTTAGTGAGCCCACTAGTGATCCAATTATGGTTGAATTGCTGTATTCGGCCCGTATAGGTATAGCAGATGTGATCACCCGCTTATTCAAGCGACTTGAATATCGGAGTGATCCCTGATATTCGCCGTTGAGGACCGGTGCACTCAGTTTTCCTAGTGAACCGATCCCCATTCCTACTGTTCTTGTGTCTGTGCTGGCAATCACCGCCCCTTGACTATTGACGACCAACAGCTCTGCAAACATTGGGTACTGTTCTGCAAGTCGGACAAGCTCATCACCCAAATCACCTTCCGAATCATCGATCATCACATCTTGCATGATGCCCAGGCGCCCCCAAGTGGCTAGATGGGCACGAGTATCATGCAGGTAATCTTCGAGATCGTTGATTTCCTGTTCCGCAATTGATTCAAGATCTTTTTCTACGATCTCGCCCAAAGATAATCGTGCTGCATCAAATGCTAGCGTAGCCATACCAAACAACGGAATTACCGAGCACAGTAATGCAAACAAAGTCAATTTGTGGCCCAGCTTCATGGACTAATCCTCTACTTGACTCAAGATCTCGGTAGGTGATCTCTCTAAGGCGAGGATGTACCAATCGTTCGTTAATCGATAAGCTGCCAGATATGTTGTTCCATCGTCCCCGACAATAGTGCTTTCATTGTCGATCGCTTCAATAACTTGATCTATATTCTTTGCGCCGAACTCGAAATACTCAAAGTAAGCAGAGGGTTCTTCCTTCCCTGCGATCTTATGTACGTTAATTGGTTTCTTGTGATCCCAGATGATCAGACCCTCAGTTGTTACGACTACCTTAATGCCATCGGCCGAGCCTGGGATTCTGTCCAACAAACGGTGGTAAACATCGAGGCCATGTTCGTAATGAAGAATAGCTCTTTTCTTATTTTCAGCGACCACTGGCGTCACATACGCAACTACCCACTTATCTACGTCTGGTGACATGTAGATGGGCGACTGGTAGACCGTTCGCGGTTTCTGTGCAAACGATGGTGCAAAAAAATCGGCACTGGCTTCTTCATTAGAAAGATCGTGTGCGATTTTCGAACCAACAATTCGTGAAATTTCAGCGCCGTTCGGATCGATCAGGCACATCTCCTCAACGTGGAAATTGTCTTGCACATTCAGTGAAATGTCGTCAATTTTTTCTTTTAGCTCGTGCTTGTGGTCATCGTCATGTGTCGTAAAGTATTTTTTGAACGTTTGATCCTGAGCGGCATTAACCAGGGCTTTTTTTGCCTTCTTATTCATGGAGCTCAACACAGCGTGAGACTTGGCTACGCTGAGATTCAAATCCTCGATAATTCCAGCTTTAACCCCCATTGGCGTGGAGACAACAACCGCCAGAAGTACGGGGATGCCTTTGTTTCTCTTCATCAAAGATCTGATCTTACCTGTGTGCACAGGGGTTACTCCATTGTATAAGACGCGAGTTCTAGACCTAGCGATATTACAAGTTAGGTACTGACCTACGGTTAAGCGACATGGGGACTGTTTTCTTGATTGGATTTGCCCCAATATAATGCGCTATTGCTTTTCCATTTAGTGGGGTTGTGGAAAATTGCGAATTAGTTCAAGCTATTTTGTAAGATTCCGTCGTGCTTTTGGTGCGTGCCGTTTGCTCGTCGAAAAGCTAGAGCAAATTATTTTCAAAAGCACAAGGTACTCGTCCGAGCATAAGTTCGGTCCACGGACTAAGATCAGGGTAGCTATCTAGGCTAGCGTAAGAGCTTGTGGGTATCGGTATATTCGTGCCTGCAGACGCTTGAATCAGGCCACTCAGCAAAACTTGCTGCTTAAGGCAGCTGCACTGAAGGATAGCTTTATATCGGGAAATTCGTGCCTGAGGGGAAAAGCTTTCAAGGGAGCGGGAAGAAAGCTACCGCCCTGAAAGCTTTATTTTTCCAGAGTTGCATTGCTGCTGAAACGCTATGCATCTGCGACTGTTGGTTTTTTGCCTCTTTAATATACTTGTGGCGAGGTTTCAATGTGTCGCTTGAAGATGGCTACCGTTTTGCTATCTCGGCGCGATTATTTAAGTTGTTAGTCGCGTCGTAACAGTAGGGGAGTGACAGTTGTTAAATAAACAATGTGATTGTACTGTTGCGCTTATCTGGGTAAACAAGCATTACCGCCAGTTCAAACAACAGCAGCGACCCTGTTTAATCGAGGGCTAGAGACCATTGCCTGCTCTATAGGCTCCGGTTGGTGCAGATAAAAACCTTGCACATAGTCGACACCCATATCAGATACACAATCCAGTATTTCTTCGTTACTCACATATTCGGCTACAGTTTGTATTCCCATAACATTGGCAACATCAACAAAACAACGAACTGCTGCACTATCCAAGGCATTGTCAACAACGCCGTTCATGAATTGACCGTCTATCTTGAGTATATCTACCTTCAAGGTTTTTAGATAACCAAATGAAGAAGCCCCTGCGCCAAAATCGTCCAATGCCACTTGCACACCGAGTGATCGGACATGATCAACGAATCTCGATGCTGCCTCCATGTTTGTAACAGCTGCGGTTTCAGTAATCTCCAAACAGATTCTATTACAAAGTGTAGTGCCCGCATTGGTTAGTAGCTCAATGGCATCAGCGTGAAATACTGGGTCGCCAACAGACTGACCTGACAAGTTTACAAACAATGTGTTTATGCGAGTTACACCTGAGTGCTTACTTAATGCGTGGATAGTCTCTTCTAGCACCCAGCGATCAATGCGCGAAGCGAGGCAGAAACGTTCTGCAGCTCCAATAAAGTTGTTCGGGTGCAATAACTGATTATTTTTGCCACGCATTCGAATTAGTATTTCTGCATTTAAACTGTCAATGTTTGGGTCAGTTGCGCAAATAAGTTGAGCATGTAATTCAAATAAACCTTCATCTAGCGCTTGTTCTATTCGCACGGCCCACTTTGTATTTTCTTTTCGTTGTTGCAAGGCAACATCGGTGTCTTGCCAGACGTGAACTCGATTTCGTCCTTCTTTCTTAGCCGCATAGCAAGATAAATCGGCGGCTTGCATCGCAGGCTCAATGCTATTCCAACGTTGATCCAGACAAACTACTCCGATACTTGTGCCCAATCGAAATCGTCGGTTCTCATGTATGAAGTGGAAGTCATTCATTGCATCACAGATGCTTTGCGCCACCATTGTTGCTTTCTCAATGCCACAATTTCTTATAATTAGCGCAAATTCATCGCCACCGATACGAGCGATAGTATCTTTGTAGCTGGCAACGCGGCGAATCAAATCTGCTATTTGTGAGAGTAACTGATCGCCTTTTGCGTGACCACAGGAATCGTTAATAAGTTTAAACTGATCCAAATCTACATACAACAACGTATGCTCACAACCTTTCCTTGTTGTTTCGTGGAATGCCAGTAGTAGGCGGTGTTCAAACTCGGATCGATTGACTAAGCCCGTCAACATGTCGTGCATGGCTCGGTGCTGCATTTCCTTAGTCAGTTGTCGTTGTTTGCTGACATCATGAAATACAAGTATGACACCCAAAAGTTCATCACTATTGGACTTTATGGGGGCTGCAGAGTTTTCTATCCCAAACTCAATTCCTGTGCGTGAAACTAATACGATATCGCGTGTTTTAACAGTGACGTGACTGTCATTTAAACAATGAGCGATTGGATCAGCTGCTGGCATTCCTGTTGATTCATGAATAATGTTAAATACCGTTAATAATTGCTTGCCTGCCGCCAGATGAACCGGCCAGCCTGTCATGCGTACTGCAACCGGATTTAACCATGTAACGCAGCCGTGAATGTCGGTTGTGATGACAGCATCACCAATGGATTGCAGCGTGACTTGTAGCAGTTCATGTTGTCTTGCCAATTCATTGCGAAGCTCGCATAAGGCCGTCACATCCCAATTAACACCTAGAACTCGTGTCGCTGTACCTTGCTCATCACGAAATACTCTGGCTGCGGCTCTAATATGATGAACACTACCGTCTGGCCAAATAACACGAAATTCGTTTTCAAGTGAGGTTGCTTTGCTACCTTTTACAAATGCAAGAGTGTTTTCGAGTGTGGACTTGTCTTCTGGGTGAACTCTACCTGCCCATCGAGCATAGTCAGAATTTCCTATCTGCTTTGGAAATCCATACAACGCAAACATTTGAGGTGACCATTCCAACTCATTGGTATCAATGTTCCAGTCCCAAACGCCTATTTCACCACTTTCTGTAGCTATTGATATTTTCTTATGAGCATCGTCCAGCTCTTTGGTTTTCAGTACCCGTTGCGTGATGTTTTGAACAGCGCCAATGAGACGCACAGGGCGCTGCTGTTCCATTTGTATGTGGCCTACAGATCTAACCCAGATTGTGGTGCCAGCAGTTGACATAAGTGACAGTTCAAGGTCCCACCCGGTTCCGGTTGATATTGCGTGTTTGTACGCATCTATCAGGACAACTTGTGAATCCTTGGTATATAGCGATATCGCTTGTTTGAGGCTCGGCTGATCGCCTGCTGGTAGATCGTGAATTGCAAACATTTGATCGGTCCAAATGAAATTGCAGGTAGATATCTCCAGCTCCCAACCACCGACATCAGCCATCGCACCCGTTTCCGCAATTAGTGTCTCATTTTTGCGAAGCTCTTCCAGTTGCTGGTTTTTCTTCGTAATATTTTCGACCGATCCAACATGGCCAGAAACAAGCCCATTGGCTGCCAACACGGGACGCGATACAACGCGTACCGATGGAACCTCACCGCTTGCCAATTGAAGTCGAAAGCTCATGTCGAAGTCGATTCCCATTGCCGTCGCGCGTCGCCATTGAGATAGAACGTTTTGTCTGTCCTCAGGGTGCAGACTACGGCTCCACCCAAAGCCGTTCTTCAGTTTGTATCCAGTACCAAAAATTTCGTGCCATCTGTCATTGGCATACGTGCAGGCCCCAGAAGCGTTCGCGCTGAAAATTCCTAGAGGAGATGCTTCGCTGAGTGCTCGAAAGCGTGTCTCGCTGGCTGCATGTTTGTTGGATAAGACACGGGCTTCCAAAATTTGCACCAAAGTGGTGGATAGTAATTGCAACATTCTGCGCTGTTGTTTACTTAAGCGTTTCGCTTTATTGTCTATGACACACAGTGAACCCACGATTGCTCCGTTCGCCATATGCAGTGGAACACCTGCATAGAATCTAATATGTGGCGGCCCAATGACCAGCGGACTGTCAGAAAAGCGTGGATCATGCAAAGCATCGTTGATCTCAAGAACACCACCTTGCTCTATTGTGTGAGTGCAAAATGAGATTTCACTTGGAACCTCTACTACTCCAGTCATACCTTTGTTAGCTTTGAACCATTGACGTTCTGCATCTGCAAACGCCAGAAGTGCTATCGGAACATCGCAAATACAGGCCGCAATTTCTATGATATCGTCATAACATTTTTCCTGAATCGTATCAAGGATAGCTAGTTCATTTAGCGCATCGAGCTGACTACTATTAGTCTCGGACTGTGCGTACATCTAGCTGCTCTGCTGATTAAGGTTAAGTGACGTGGATGTTTGAATATTTTCAAACAAGATACTTGTGTGCTTGATAGGGGCGCACTAATTAATACTCAAATACATTGATGAAAATTCAGATCGCGCACTCCAACTATCTCATAGAACTATAAAAAATAGCCTGTGTGTAACGGCTGCTTACTGTTGGTTTAACGGTAATATAACGTTCGAGTTGGAGCGTATTTAGACGCAGTAGGGCGGCAGAGATCTACTGGTTTGTGCGGAAATGATGCTAGTCAGTGCCTATATTGGTGAATAGCATAAGTAACACTTGTGTACAGGGCGCCTTGTCTATCAGACATTGAATCTGCAGCCGTGCATCACGGTTTTACACAGACACTCCATCTGTCCATGGCATGAACATATTTAGCATCAGTTCACTGGTATTCGTGCAGTAAGTAGTAACAAGCGATTAACGCAAGTATTTGCTGCCTAGTGTTCTTGAATAAGGCCAAGCATAAGTATGTCTGTGCTCCACTTTTGTCTTCAAATTCAATTTCTCCAACTGTTCTTGAAGGAGTTTTAGAGAGTGTGAAAACCGGCGTTGGTGCCTTGCCGAAGTAGCGTTCGTATTCAGGTAAGGAATTTAAGTGTTCTAACGAACCACGCGCTTCTTTGCGATGCAAATAGCTGCGATCACATTGCCCTATAGTCAGGGCGACACCGTCATTTTGTATTACTGGTTTAATGCTTTGACGGTGTCGCCTCTTTCACAGCGAGTGAGAGTTATTGATTTGGCAGAAAATCCGCCCACGACCGAACATCGAGAGTCTCCGCACCGTCACTGGTAGTTACGTTGATATTTACCATACCTGCTGTATCAGATGGGCTCACAAACACTGAACTTCCGTCATCAGACGTAATTTCGATATCACCAGCGAATGGGAAGTCATCGGGCATTGTTAGGGCAAGGCTGGATGTTATGTTTACTGTCAGTGGGCTACTCGCTGGCCGTATGATGGTCAGTACAAGATCGTCAGTGTCCAAGCTTCTGGAAGGAATGTCATCAGACTCACTCGATGTACTTGAGCCATAAAATCCTGTCCCTGTAAAACTTATCAAACCTTGATCGGCTGTGCTTACTCTGTAGCCATTGATTTCAAAGCCAAGCTGATAAAAACTTGATTGAGAGCCTACCGCTATAAACGTACCATCCAGATCGACATTGGTAGTCATATTGTCTAATTCAATATTTGCCAATGTTAAATTATCAAATCTAAATATGCCGTCCACTTCCGTATCGAATGATATTGCCCCGTTTGCTTGACCAGCACTTTCTGTACAGTCAGAAAATACGGAGTTCAATGCAAAAGAACCACTGCCGATAATGAAGCCGGTAGTGCTGGTGGTTCCTGATATTCCACAATCTCTCGTGTCGTCAAGGTCAAACGTCGCTTGTGAGTTAGGATCAGATTGTGCAGCAAGATTTTCATTGGCAAACGCAGTAAACGGTGTAGTCAATGAGGGTAAGTTGAAATTATTTCCAAGTGTGCTGAAGCCAAATGTCGCAGTAGTCCGGACAAGCTCATCATAATTGTCGATATTGATATTACTGGCGGTGGCATCACTGTCGTCTGATCCAGCAGTGCCATCGTCGTTAGCGCCGGTGTCGTCGTCGCCTTCGTCTGATCCAGCAGAGTCGTCGTCGTTAGAGCCAGTGTCGTCGTCGCCGCCAGCTCCAGCAGAGCCGTCGTCGTTAGAGCCGGTGTCGTCGCCGTCGTCTGTTCCAGCAGAGCCGTCGTCGTTAGAGCCGGTGTCGTCACCCTCGTCTGATCCAGCAGTGCCGCCGTCGTTAGAGCCTGTGTCGTCGCCGTCGCCTGATCCAGTAGTGCCTCCGTCGTTAGAGCCAGTGTCGTCACCGTCGTCTGATCCAGTAGTGTCACCGTCGTTAGAACCGGTGTCGTCGCCGTCGTCTGATCCAGTAGTGCCGTCGTCGTCTGATTCAGCAGTGCCGCCGCCGTTAGAGCCGGTGTCGTCACTGTCGTCTGATCCAGCAG